>JAFGOK010000144.1 GCA_016926535.1 Micromonosporaceae bacterium
GGCCACCGATCTTGCCACACGCGTGAACCGCAATCCGGACGCTGGGTATCGTGCACGGCGTGCCGGATAGTTTTCGACCATCGCAGCATCACCGTGGCGGATCCCCAGCCGCCGCGCCCGGTCCCCGACCGATCGAGGCGGTACTCTTCGACTTCCACGGCACCCTGGCGCAGGTGGAGGACCCGATCCGCTGGGTCACCGAGGCCGCGGCAGCCTGCGGGGAGTCGCTCCACCGGACCCGCGCAACAGTCCTGGCCGATCGGCTGCTCACCGCAGGCAGGCCCGGCGGACCCCGCCCGTACCGGATACCGCCGCACCTGGCGGAGGTGTGGGCGGAACGTGACCTGTACCCCTCGGCCCACCGGGCGGCCTACACCGGGCTGACCGAGACCGTGGCCAGCGGCATCGATGGTCTTGACGAAGCGCTCTACGACCGGGTCCTCGACCCGGAGGGCTGGATCGCGTACGCCGACGCCCTGCCGGTGCTGGGCAGGCTCCGAGCCGCTGGGATCCCGACGGCGGTGGTCAGCAATATCGGCTTCGACCTCCGCCCGATCCTGGCCAAGCTGGGGCTCAGTGACCTGCTGGACGCGCTGGTGCTGTCGTTCGAGGTCGGCCGGGTCAAACCAGACCCCACGATCTTCACGATGGCGTGCGCCTCCCTGCGGGTCGACCCGGAACGCACCCTGATGGTTGGCGACACCCCGGCCGACGCCGGAGCTGGGTCGGCCGGATGTGTCGCCCTGGTCCTGCCGGAAAGCCCCCCGGCAGCCGTCCATGGCCTGTCCGCCGTGCTCAACCTGGTCGGCACGCGGCGGTAGCCTGCGCGGGGCCGTGGGGCTCCTGGCCGGCGGCGCCTCAGGTGGCGTCGTCGAAGCGCTCCCCGAGGGGCAGCGGCGCTGGGATCGGCTCCGACGCCTCAACAGCGGTGACGGTGACCGCCCCGATCGGCTCACCGGACTCCACCGCGCCGGTGACCAGTGCGGGCTCCAGCGGCGAAACCTCGTCGTCGGCGAGATCGGCGTACAGGGAGGCCCGCCTGCGGCGGCGGTCGTTGAGGAACGCGAACCCGACGGCCGCGAAGTACAGGGCGGAGAGGGCCAGGGCCAGGAAGGTCATGCCGAACGGGTCGGCGGTGGGGGTGGCGATCGCGGAGAACAGGAACATCAGGAACACCGCGACCCGCCACCAGCTGAGCAGCCGCTGGGCGCTGGCCAGCCCGGCCAGATTGAACAGGACCACAATGAGCGGGAACTCGAACGCCGCCCCGAACAGCAGCATCAGGTTGGTCACGAAGTCGACGTACTGGATGATCTCCAGCGTCACCATCACGTCCGAAGGGGTGAACTGGAGCAGGAACGCCAGGCCCTTGGCCACGACGAAATAGGCCGCGACCGCGCCCAGCGCGAACAGCGGCGTCGCCGTGCCGACGAACCAGTACGCCCAGCGACGCTCATGGCGGTGCAGGCCCGGGGCGATGAACGCCCACAGCTGGAACAGCCAGATCGGGGCAGCGACGATCAGCCCGAGCCACAGGGCCACCTTCATCTTGAGCACGAAGGTGTCGGTGGCGCCCAACTGCACGAACGGGCACTGCCAATCCCCGGACGGGCGGCCAGCCGACTCGAACATCAGGTCACAGTACGGATTGGTGATCAGGTCAAGGGTGTTCGTCGCCAGGAACCACCCGACGAAGAAGCCGAGCAGCACGCCGATCGTCGCCTTGAACAGGCGATCCCGGAGCTCCCTGAAATGGTCAAGGAGCGACATCGAACCATCGACGGCGCGCTCGAACTGTTCCTTCCGACGGCGCCGCCGGACCAGAATGCCCACGATTGGTGGCTAGCGTTCCCGGACGCGATCGACCGGGTCGACGGCGGGGGTCTCGGAGGGGCGCACCTGGTCGGAGGGCGGCAGCGGCTCGCGCCCCGTCTGCGCCTCGGCCTTGGCCGCCACGTCATCGTCTGCCAGGCCCCGGGTCTCGGCCTTGAGGATCCGCATCGACCGCCCGAGCGAACGCGCCGCGTCCGGCAGCCGCTTGGCGCCGAACAGCAGAATCAGGACCACCACGAGGACGGCGATATGCCACGGTTTCATCATGCCCATCGGTCGCCACCTCACTGAACAACACTTCACATCGGCTGTGCCACGAACAGGTTCATCCTACCGGCCATTCTTCGACCACGGCAGCGACCGAACATCTGTCCGCCGCGCGCAAGTCTCCGCGACTTGGCAGCCGGCGTCAACTGGCTGGGCTGCGCACCGCGTGGGGCTGGAGGGTCGACGCCCGGATCTGGGCCTCCTCCAGCGGGGTCCGCAGGCCCTCGACGCGCTCCTGGAGGGCCCCGATGGCCGGCTGGAGATCCTCGGCCACCTTCAGGCGCACCGCCAGGGTCCGCTGAGCGTCCCGCAGGGCACGCAGGCTGCCGGCCAGCGCCGCGACGACGACAGCGAGAGCGAGCAGACTGGCCGCGAGGACACCACTAACGATCCACACCGTCACAGGGGTGACCCTATCGGTCGACGCCGTAGCTGGCGAGCGCGGCGCGCGTCCGGTCGGCGATCATGGTGGCAAGTTTCGGCGGCCCGAGCACGGTGGCATCCGGGCCGATACCAAGCACCAGCCGGGTCGCCCAGGCGAGATCGGCCGCCCGCAGCGTGACCGTCCAGTGCTCACCGGGCCCCTCGGTCACGGTCTCGCACGGGTAGTACTCGGTGATCCAGCGGGCACCCCGCGCCAGCCGGAGGGTCACCAGCGGCTGGTCAGTGGTGGATCGGAACACCCCGTCGCGCACGTCGACCGGGTGGGCTTCCGGGGGCACCGCCGAGGGCTGGCCGGTCTCGACGCAGCCGTCGACCCGGTCGACCCGAAACAGCCGCACCGCCCCGGCCTGCCGGCACCACGCCTCCAGGTAGGCGCGCCCACCGACCACGAGCACGCGCATCGGGTCGACGACCCGTTCGGCGGTGGCGTCCCGGCTGGCGGTGTAGTAGACGATCCGCAGCGCCCGGCGCCCCTCCACAGCCCGCCGCAGGTCCTCCAGCCGGTCGTTGTCCCCCCGCTGCCCGACGGTGACCGGGGCACCGGCGTCCGCCCCGGCGGCGCGTTCCAGCTTCGCCAGGGCGCGGTCGATCGCCTCCCGCTGGGCCATCCCCGGGGTCTCACCCAGCAGCCGCAACGCGACCACCAGGGCCAGAGCCTCGTCCGGTCGCAGGCGCAGCGGCCGGTCGATCCCGGCGTCGTAGGTGATGGTCACCCGGTCCCCGTCCAGGGCCATGTCGATGAGGTCGCCCGGGCCGTAGCCGGGCAGCCCGCACAGCCACAGCAGTTGCAGGTCCTCCCGCAGTTGCCGCTCGGTGACGCCGAGGTCGCCCGCAGCGTCGGCCACGGCGATCCCCGGCCGGCTCAGCAGGTACGGCACCAGGTTGAGCAGCCGTCCCAGCCGATCGATCGACGCCGTCACCGCGCCACCTCCTCCAGGGTCGCGACCCCGCCCGGCAGGGCCGCCGCGATCGCCCGCAGCCGTTCGATCACCGCCTGGCGCACCTCCGGCGGGTCGAGCACGACGACGTCCGCCCCGAACCCGACCAGCCAGCTGGCGAACCAGTGCGGATCCGCGTAGCTGAGCACCACCCGGTCCCCCGCAGCGCCTGGCGCGATCTCCTCCGCCCACCGGCGCACCCCGGCCGCCCGCCCCTGGCGGACCAGGACGATGGCGCGACCGGATCGCTCGACCGGGCCGCTGAACCCCGCGACGTACTCGATGAGATCGACCTCCGGCGGGGCGTACGCCCCCGGCCTGCCCAGCCTGCGCACCGCCCCGACCATCCGGGACAGCCGGAAGCAGCGCGGGGCGCCCCGATCGAGGTCATGGCCGACGACATACCAGCGGCCCCGGTAGGAGACGACCCCCCACGGTTGCAGCCGCCGGACGGTCGACTGGTCGTCCTCAGGGACCCGGTAGGCGAAGCTGATCGCCTGCCGGTCTCGCACCGCCCCCGTCACCGGCTCGAAGGTCGCGTCAACGGTGACCACCGGCTCGATCCCCAGGGAGGTGTGCTGGTCGACGTCGATCCCGGCGGCCCGGAGCTTCGCCAGGCCGGAAGATGCCGCGGCGGCGAGGCCGGCATGCTGCCACAGGCGCGCGGCCAGGCCGACGACGGCGGCCTCGTCGGGTTCAAGCCGAACCTCCGGCAGCGCGTAGTCCCCACGGGCGATCCGGTAGCCAGGCTCGCTGTCGAACACGCTGGTCGTTCCGGTCTCCAGCGGGACCCCGAGATCACGGAGTTCTGCCTTGTCCCGCTCGAACTTGCGCTGAAAGGCCTCATGGTCGCGCTGGTCCCGGGCGTCGTGCTCGTAGCCGGGCACGATCGCGGCGATCTGCGCCGCGGTGAGGAACCGTCGCGTCGACAGCAGGCAGATCACCAGGTTCACCAGGCGTTCGGTGCGGCTGCGGGACACCCTGGGAACCTAGCAGCCCGGTCGGAGCGTCCGCCGACGGGCGTCGGTCCGACCGCTGGCGGGCACCGCTCCGACCGGCGGCCAGCGAGCGACCGTGTCGCACGAGACCGGGGTCGGTCATTCCGCTATGTTGCATTGAGAGACCCCAAATCCGATGAAATGCCGCTCGGAGAGGACCACGAATGTCATTGGATCGACCAGTCGCACCTGATCCGTACGATTTCCTTCCCGCTCTCGCCTCGTTCACGCTCACCAGTGAGGACCTGGTCGACGGCCAGCCCCTCCCCACCCGCCACGCCCACGGCAGCGCCGGTGGCGAA
>JAFGOK010000690.1 GCA_016926535.1 Micromonosporaceae bacterium
ACGACGCACACCACGCCGCCGTCCCGCCCCTCGCGCGCCGGCTTCCCGCCGGCATCCACCAGCCCGGGCAAGGCCACGTCCGACCCGGCCTCCTGCATCACCGGCCGCATCACCAACCGGGTGAGGCCTGGCGTAGTGAAAGGCGCTGCGACAGCAGAGCCGGCATGGTAGGACCGATGCAAAGGTGCACGGTGCTTCCCGACACTGCGCCGCAGTACAGGGGGACCCTCGGGTCGGTCAGCCTGCAGATATCGACACCGCCAGAACTCGGGCGAATTCCCGCCCTTCAACGCGAAGAAGGTGCCGTCGAGGACCACCAGGTCCCCGCCGTACTTGACGCGTTTCAACCTCGGCGCCGCCGTGGTGCAACTCGGTATCGTCTCGAGTTCGCTCCAGCAGTTCGCCGCTACGTCATACTTGAAGAACTGCTGGGTGTTGCCGCCCTTCAGTGCGACAATCCCGCCTTCGGCCGTGTGCCAGGCCCCGGCTGACCCGTCCAGCGACTTCTTCTTCCTCATCCAGCCGCCGTGCAAGCCGAAAAGCGGCATGCCCGGTAAGGCAACGCTGTACCAAGTGTCTCCCTCCACGCAGAACTTCCACATCTCGTGCCGCAAGCTGTCCCGGTCGTAGTACTTCGCCTTGTGGGCGAATATCGAGGAGGCTCCGTCGTAGACCAGCCACGACCCGTCCCGCCAGTAGCCCTTGACTCCCTGGGGCGCGTCGGGCATCGTGTCCCAGACGCGAGTACGGGTGTTGTACCTGTAGAACTCACAGTAGCGCCCCTTCAGCAGGTAGACGTAGCCTGTGTCGTCCTTACTCACGTAGACCGCATCAATGCCTGTCTTCACGCGCTTGCTGTGCGGACCAAGCGGTACATCGGGAAGCGCATCCCACTGGTTGAGTGAGGGGTCGTAGTGCCAGAATCCAAGAGAGTTGTTGCCCTTCGTCATGAAGACGGCCCCGTCGCCCCAGACGCCCTTGCAGCCTCTCTTGGGGCGCTTGGCCTCAGTTCCGTCCGGAATCTCCGCGCGGTCCACCCAGGAATCGCCCGCGACGTCATAGCAGTAGAAGTCCCTGGTCCTGTGCCCCTTCGCCGCGTAGATGTGGCCGTCCCCATCCGACGCCAGCCAGCCGCCGCGCCGAACGTACTTGCCGGAGGGGTCCTCCGGGACCGCACTACGCGCATCCCACTCCCACCAAGTTCCGTGCACGCCCTCGGTCCAGATGGTGTCCAAGTAGGGCAGAATCGGCGTGTGCAGCACGCCGGGACTGTGGTTCGAGTGCTCGGCATGACCCTCACTGACGGTCAGCAGGACCGGGCCGGCCGAATGGGGCCCGAGGCTGAGCGTGGCCAGCCCGGTCGCATCAGTTCGGCCCGCCACGTGAAACCCTAGCTCTGCCTGGTTCCAGACGCACACCAGGGCATCTTCCACCGCACGACCGCCGGCCAGGTGGACTGAAACTGCAATCGCGGTCGCGTTCTCAGGGATGGTGTCAGGGCACACGACTACCGCCGTTTCCGGGACACCTCCGGACCACACCGGCATTGATGGCTCCCCGAGCATCAGGAATGCATCATGGTCGCTCTTGCCGGGGTAGTACTTCGCACCATACGCATCGCCGAGCATCAGAATGCTACCCAGGTCGAAGACCGGCCCCGAGTGCTCAGGATGACCAGCCACGGCAATGGAGTCGCTGAACGCCCTCACTAGCGTTGAACAGAAGCCGTGGTTCGCAGTTGTGTTCGTCGTGCGAGTTGCACCCAAGCTGGCGACCGCACCTCTGCGCCACAGATGGATGCTGTCCCACTGATGCTGGTGCACCCACGCCTCACTCAGGCAGAAGTCACTCGAGTTGAGTTGACCATTCAGGCAGGAGATGTTGAAGACAACTGGCGTCTTGTGGCCGTTCCGCACAAGAGGGACATTCTCGTTCCACCAGCAGGGATTGCCCGTGTTCGTCCAGTTGTCCCAGTTATCGTTTCCGCCATGTCCCCGGTACACCAGGACCCCTGCGCCGCTGGTGTCCCAGAGAGCAGCCGTCACGTCATCATTGCCGGCCGATGTCCCCATGATGGTGTCGCGAAGGAAGCTGTGATAGCCCAGGGGCATGGAGCAGACGGCTCGCACGCAGTCCATGTAGCCTTCGTGCTCATCCTTGTTACCGACAAGGACCATCCGGTCGAGCCAGCTGTCCTGCGGGGGAGTCAACTGGTAGCGCAGGAGCTTGTCAATCTGATAGTTCACCTTGATGGAATCGGGAGCGGTCAAGCGGGCCACTCCGACCTCAGGGTACCCGTCACCGGTCAAGTCGGAATAGCAGAAGTCGCCCGCACCGCTGTAGCCAATGCTATCGACGTCGGCCACGATCAGCAGCCAGCGGATACCATGCAGCTGGTAATATGAGGTCACCAGAGCCTTGAGCTCAGACTCTTGGAATCGGCCCACCTCGACCGCGCACCTGTAGCCCTTGCGGCGAAGCCAGCCAAGAAGGGAATCCTGAAGCCATGAGCTGGCGGCGTACGCGGGATGGCAGGCTATCAGGTAGTCCAGGTCATCGGCATCCTCCTGCCTGGCACTGAGACCCAGCTGCGCGAAGTTATCAACCATCCGCGCGTACTGCGGCATTATCCAGCGCGCCACGCTCGTCGGGTAACCGCTGCCCCCGGCGTAGTCGACGCGGACCCGCATGTAGGTCGCGACGGCAATCCAGCCCTCACCCGGGTTCACCTGCACTGGGTAGATGAAGAAATCCGCCACGTCGAGGTCCCGCCACGTCGCGGTGTGCGCGCACTGGATGTCGAGGCCCGGGTACACGGTATCCAGCTGGTAGAACGCCTCATCGAACTGGAATGGTAGCGAGTCGCCATCCGGCTGCAGCGGGTAGGCGTCGTGTTCGAGCATCCGGGTCTCAACTACCAGAGTCTCGACCTCCACGGTAGCCGTTGCGCCTGCTGGAATACCCAGCAGAACCGGCACTCGTGGCACCTGCGGCCGGCCGATGTCCAGCCACGCGGTTACGCCCCCGGCCAGCTTGACCAGGTCAAAGGTCATGTCCTCAACTACCACCTCTTCGATGTCGACTCCCGGCACGCACACCTCGAACACGGTGTGGCTCGCGCTCTGCTCAGCTATCTTGACCGTCACCTTGGCAGCATCCACCGCACCGGCCACTGCAGCCGCTCCGAGGACCACGAGCGTCCCGATGATGAACCGCCATCCGGCAACCTTCATGTCACCTCCCTGTGAGCGCCCCGCGCGTTCGACCCGGCTCCAGTACGCTGAGACTGCGCCAGGGCTGGCCTACCGACCCGAGACTTTGATTACCTGCACGCAACCAGCTACTCCTGAATGCTGACTGCTCGATGCTGAATGCTCTCTGATAAAATACACCCCCGATTCCACCTCCCGCCCCATGCTGTCCCTGCCGTCCCAGGTGGCGCTGCACGGCCCGGCCCCGGCCTGTCCAGGCGTCAACTCCCTGACCAATCTTCCATCGCGCGCATAGACCGCAACTCGGCTCCGACCTGATAGTCCGACCACATCGCACGCTGCCCGGAACGGGTTGGGATGCACCCGCAGGCAGCTGACAGGCTGGCGGACGTCCGGTTCCTGTATTCCACCGACTGCATCCCGGATGACGTACACCTTGCGGCTGTTCAGGTGCCCGACGTAGAGCCGGTTGTGGACCGGCGAGTAGGCGAGGCTGAATGGGTCGTCGCCAACCGGCAGCGTCGCAAGCACCTCGGTACCGTCGCGCGACAACACCGAGATGGTGTTCGAGTAGCTGTTGGCGCAGTAGACGAGTTCGGAGGCCCTACTCCAATGCAGCTCTCGAGGCCCCCTGCCCACGGGCAGAACATGCAGCACCGAGTCGATGTTGCCGTCGAGGAAGTAGGCCCAGCTGGAATCGTAGCGGTACACCCCCAGGACGATGATGTCGGTCCGGTCATAGCCGGTCATCGCCCGGGCGTACGTTTGGGTCGGCAGCGGGATGGAGTCAACCACCTCGTCGCGCTCACCGTCAATGACCGTTACTACCTCGGAACCGTCGCAGTAGTACTTGTCAACCGCAGCGCTGTAGTAGCCAGCCAGGGGATACCCGCCCACGTAGACAGTCCTGATGACCGAGTCGGTGTCCAGGTCCACCACCGACACCGTGTGGTCGTCGTAGTTCTGCACGTACAGCTTGTGGTGCCGCGTGTTGAGCTGCATCCTGAGCGCGCAGTCGCCGACCGGTATCTCTCCCACCAGCGAGTCCGTGGTGCAGTCAATCACCCCGAGCCGGAAGTGACGCTGGCAGGAGACGTAGACCTTGTTGTTGACCGGGTCCCAGACCGGCGTGGTGGCCGAGGCCAGCGGAATCGCCTTGATGCGCTGGTGCGTCACGCCGTCGATGACCGCCACCGAGTCCTCGTTGCCGGCGTAGAACGCCACGTAGGCCTTGTTGTCTATCGAGTCATAGGCCATCTGCTGAGGTCTGCTCAGCGGCCACTGCGCCACCAAGTTGTTGCTGCTGCAGGCGATGGCGAAGAAAATGCCGGCCGTCTGGCATCTGCCGTACACCACATCCTCGCGGGAGTTGTAGACGAGGTCGCCGACCCACGCCCCACCCACGTCGACCGAATCCTCCACCCACTGCCCCCCGGCCGCTGCGGCCAGGGCCAGGAGTGTCGCGGTCAGGTAGGTTCGGGCCGGAGTTCTGAGCATCGGGCCTCCTCGGTCACGTGACCATAACTCCCCCGGGCTTCGTTGTCAAGCCCGGGGATACGGCCAGCGCCCCCTGGAAGCCCCGGTGGATGACGGTCAACAGGTGCCGGGTGCTGGGCACCAGGTCCAGGGTATCCATCATCGTTCGGTCCTCACCTCTGTATACAACGCACCCCCCGAAAACGTACCGGGTCATCTGGCGATACCTGGCCCGGTCCAGTGGCCCGCCCCGGGGGCTGTCCCCCGCGCTGTCCGCGCGGCCGTTCCTCGCGCTGTCGGACCCGCCGTCGCGCCCGCTGTCGGCGCGGCTGTTCCTCGCGCTGTCGGCGCTGCCGTCGCCGCCGCTGTCGGCCCGGCCGTCGCGCCCGCTGTCGGCCCGGCTGTTCCTCGCGCTGTCGGCCCGGCTGTCCCTCGCGCTGTCGGCCCGGCCGTTGCGCCCGCTGTCGGTACGGCCGTCGCCCCTGCTGTCGGCCCAGCCATGCCTCCCGCTGTTCGCGCGGCTGTCCCTCGCGCTGTCGGCCCGGCTCCGGGCAAGCCCGAACCCGGGCCCGGCCCGGCGCGCATCAGCTTCGGCCTCGGCAGGCCGGCGCAGGCCCGGCTGCGGGTCTTCGACGCGGCGGGTCGGGTGACCCGCACGCTCGCCGACTCGCGCCTCGACGCCGGCGAGCACGTCTTCCCGGACCTCGGCCTCAACCCCGGCGTCTACCTTGTCGAGCTGACCCTGGACAGGACGCTCGACTACTCGGCCAAGCTCGTCGTCACCCGCTAGTGCGGACCGTTCGCGCCCCGGCCTTGCGCTGGCGCCCGGCTGCCGGGATAATGTTATGTG
>JAFGOK010000691.1 GCA_016926535.1 Micromonosporaceae bacterium
GCCCTCCTCGGGGCCGAGGAGTTCGGGTTCGCCACCGCGCCGCTGGTCACCCTGGGCTGCGTCATGATGCGGGTCTGCCACCTGGACACCTGCCCGGCCGGCATCGCAACGCAGAACCCGGTGCTGCGCCAGCGGTACCGCGGATCCCCGGACTACGTCGTCGCCTTCTTCCGGCTCCTCGCCCAGGAAGTCCGGGAGTACCTGGCTGCGCTGGGCTTCCGGACGCTGGGCGAGGCGGTCGGCCAGGTCGAGTTGCTCGATGTCCGGAGAGCCGTTGACCACTGGAAGGCCAGCGGGCTCGACCTGGCTCCGCTGCTGCACCTGCCGCGGGTCGCGGGGGAGACCTCGCGGAGGCAGGCGACCAAGCAGGATCACCATCTGGAGCGGGCACTCGACAACGCGCTGATCGCGGCGGCGGCGCCGGCGCTCGACGACTGGACGCCGGTGGCAGCGGAGTTCACCGTCCGCAACGAGCACCGCAGTGTCGGTGCCATGCTTGGCGGCGAGGTCGTCCGGCGCTGCGGCGGGGATGGCCTGCCCCCCGGCACCATCGACCTCACCCTGCGGGGGACGGCGGGTCAGTCGTTTGGTGCCTTTGTCCCGCGCGGGGTCACGCTGCGGCTGCTCGGGGACGCGAACGACTACATCGGCAAGGGCCTGTCCGGCGGCCGGCTCGTCCTCCGGCCGGATGAGCGCGCGCCGTTCGTCGCAGCGGCGGAAGGCTCCGGACTTGGGGGCGCGGAGGATCAGATCATCGGGGGGAACACCGCGCTGTACGGGGCGACGAGCGGGGAGGTCTTCCTCCGCGGTCGGGTGGGCGAGCGGTTCGCCGTCCGCAACTCCGGCGCGACGGCCGTGGTCGAGGGCGTCGGCGACCACGGGTGCGAGTACATGACCGGCGGCACCGTGGTGGTGCTCGGGCCGACTGGCCGCAACTTCGCGGCGGGGATGTCCGGGGGGATGGCCTACGTGTTCCGCCTGGAGACGAGACTGGTCAACCGGGAGCTGGTCGACCTCCGGCCGCTGACGGAGACGGAGCTCACCAGGGTCCGCGAGCTGGTCCAGACGCACGCCGCCCAGACGGACTCCGCCGTCGCCCGGAAGCTGCTCGCTTGCTGGGTCGAGGCATCTGGCGAGTTCACCGCGATCATCCCCCGGGACTACCAGAAGGTCCTCGACGCGATCGCGCTGGCGGAGGACGCCGGCCCACCAGTGGTTGCCTGCCTGCCACGGGCCGGCAACGTTGGCGTCGACCATGAGGGCTAGCCTCGATGGTGTGAGTCGTCGCGCGAAAATTGTCTGTACCCTTGGCCCGGCAACCGGTGGTCCCGAGCGCGTCCGCGGTCTCGTCCAGGCCGGCATGGATGTCGCCCGCCTGAACTTCAGCCACGGCACCTACGAGGATCATGAGCGGCTCTACGCCCTGGTGCGGGACGCGGCAAAGACCACCGGCCGGGCAGTCGGGATTCTCGCCGATCTGCAGGGGCCCAAGATCCGTTTGGGGAACTTCGCGGAGGAGCCCGTCGAGTGGAGCCCGGGGGACACCGTCGTCATCACCAGCGAGGACATTCTCGGAGACGCCCATCGAGTTTCGTGTACGTATCGCAAGTTGCCGGAGGAAGTCAGGGCGGGGGATCGCCTGCTGATCGATGACGGGAAGGTCGCCGTCGAGGTGACCAAGGTCGTCGAGGGTGACATCTCCTGCCTGGTGGTCGAGGGAGGCAAGGTCTCCAGCCACAAGGGCGTTTCGCTGCCGAACGTCGCGGTCACGGTCCCGGCGCTGTCAGAGAAGGACGCTCGGGATCTGCGCTTCGCGCTTCAGCTCGGGGCGGACATCGTCGCGCTGTCGTTCGTTCGCTCTCCGGACGACGTCAAGCTCGTTCACCAGATCATGGAGGAGCTCGGTATCTACCGTCCGGTCCTGGCGAAGGTCGAAAAGCCGGAGGCGGTGGAGGCTCTGGAGGCGATTGTCGACGCCTTCGACGGGATCATGGTCGCTCGCGGCGACCTGGGGGTGGAATTGCCGCTCGACCAGGTCCCCATTGTGCAGAAGCGGGCGGTGCAGCTGTGCCGCGAGCGGGCGAAGCCAGTCATCGTCGCGACCCAGATGCTCGACTCGATGATCGAGAACCCGCGGCCGACCCGCGCGGAGGCGTCGGACGTCGCGAATGCGGTCCTCGACGGGGCCGACGCGGTCATGCTGTCCGGGGAGACCAGTGTCGGTCGCTATCCCGTGCTGTCGGTCTCGACGATGGCCCGGATCATCTCGACGACAGAGGCCGGGTCGTTCCAGGTGCCCCACCTCCAGCACGATCCAAGGACCCGGGGCGGGGCCATTACCGCTGCGGCCAACCACATCGCCGCGGTGATCGAGGCCAAGGCCGTGGTCGCCTTCTCCCTGACCGGGGACACAGTCCGGCGGCTGTCCCGGCTGCACTGCCCGCTGCCGCTGCTGGCGTTCACCCCAGACACCTCGGTGCGCAGCCAGCTGTCGCTGTCATGGGGAGTGCAGACGTTTCTCGTTCCGCATGTCGAGCACACGGATGCGATCTTCCGGCAGGTTGACCAAGTTCTCGTTGGCCTTGAATGGGCCGACCTCGGGGACTACGTCGTTGTTGTCGCTGGTAGCCCGCCTGGGACTCCGGGTTCGACGAACACGGTTCGGATCCACCGCCTGGGATCGCTGATCGGACCTGTCTGATCGGTCATCGCGCAGTCGTTGGAGGTATCCTTCCGGCGGTGACCGAGATGAAGCCACGGCGCGGTGCTGACCACACCACGATGCGAGAGGTCAATCGTTCGCTGGTGCTCGACCTCGTCAAGGCTGGGGGCAGGGTTTCCCGGGCGAGTATCGCCAGGTCGACGACCTTGGCGAAGCCGACGGTCTCAGCCATCGTCGATGAGCTCATCGCTGATGGGCTGATCGAGGAGGTCGGCGTCGGAACAACCTCCGGGGGCCGGCCACCGATCCTGCTGCGATTCAACGCGGGATCCCAGCTGGTCGTCGGGGTCCATGTCGGGGCACGACGGACGACCGTCGCCGCCGGTGACGCGACCGGGACGGAGCTGGTCCGCAAGGAACTGGCCACCCCAAGGGGTGAACCGGCCGAGGTGCTTCGCATCGTCGCCGCGACCGTGCGGAACGTGCTTGAGATCGGCCAGTTGGGGCCGACTCCCATCTCCGCGGTCGGGGTCGTCGTGCCAGGGCTGACGGATTTCCATACCGGGGTGTGCATGCTCGCCCCGAATCTCGGCTGGCGCGACGTCCCGGTCAGCCAGCTGCTGTCCGAAGAGCTGGCCTGCCCGGTGTACGTGCACAACGCGGGCCAGGCGGCGGCGGTCGCGGAGCACATCGAGGGCGCGGGGGTCGGCGTCGAGGACCTGGCGCTGCTCTACGCCGGTACGGGCCTGTCTGCCGGCGTGATTTCCAGCGGCCGGGTGCTGCACGGAGCGGGCGGGACCGCCGGGGAGATCGGCCATTGTGCCGTCCCTGGGCTTCAGGAGCATTGTGCCTGCGGCAAGACGGGCTGCCTGGAAACGGTCGCCTCTGGGCGAGGGCTGATTACCGCAGTGCGGCGGGCGGTCGAGGCCGGGAGGCCGACGGTACTGGCGGGCCAGCGGGACCTCGACGGCCGGGACATCGCGGATGCCGCGCAGCGAGGTGACGTGCTTGCCAGGGAGGCCATCGCCGACCTTGGCAGGTACCTCGGGTATGCCACATCGTGGCTGATCAATGCGTACAGCCCGGCCATGGTTGTGGTCGGCGGCGGTCTCGCCGCGATCGGGGAGCCGCTGCTCGACCTGGTCCGGCAGGCTGCGGTCCGGCACTGCCCGGCGCCCGCCCTGCGCGGGGTCGAGATCCTGGGGTCGCAGCTGGGTGTCGATGTCGAGTTGCGAGGTGCGGTGCTGCTGGCCATGCAGCATTCAGAAACGTACTACCGTGTGGTCTTTCGTGCCTGATCGTAGGAACTGTTCGAGTTAGTTCCGAGCTTGAACTAACACCTTCCGGCAGCGTACCGTTGGCCCTACTCGCGACGACTCGCCCGGCCGAGGAGGCCTGCTATGAGCAACTTCACTCCGACCCCCGCCGACCGGTTTGCCTTCGGGCTCTGGACGGTTGGCTGGTCAGGGCTCGATCTTTTTGGAAACGCCACCCGGCCCCCGCTCGACGCGGTCGAGGCGGTCAACCGCTTGGGGGAGATGGGGGCATACGGCGTCAGCTTCCATGACGATGATCTGGTTCCCTTCGGCGCCACTGCCGCGGAGCGGGACACGATCATCGCCCAGTTCAAGAACGCCCTGTCCGCCACCGGGGTGGTCGTCTCCATGGTGACGACGAACCTGTTCAGCCATCCCGTGTTCAAGGACGGCGGATTCACGTCAAACGATCGGGCCGTCCGCCGGTTCGCGATCAAGAAGGTACTGCGGAACCTCGACCTGGCAGCGGAACTCGGCGCACCGACCTACGTGCTCTGGGGTGGCCGGGAGGGGGCGGAGTCTGGCGCTGCCAAAGACGTCGCCGCTGCTCTCGACCGGTACCGCGAGGCCATGAACATCCTCTGTGGATACGTGCGGCAGCAGGGCTACGACCTCCGCTTCGCCATCGAGCCTAAGCCGAACGAGCCGCGGGGCGACATCCTGCTGCCGACCATCGGCCACGCCCTCGCCTTCATCAACTCCCTGGACGATTCCGAGATCGTCGGGCTCAACCCGGAGGTCGGCCACGAGGAGATGGCAGGCCTCAACTTCGCCCAGGGCATCGCCCAGGCGCTGTGGCACGGCAAGCTGTTCCACATCGATCTCAATGGCCAGCACGGCCCCAGGTTCGATCAGGACCTCCGCTTCGGCGCGGGTAACCTGCGCGGGGCGTTCTGGGTGGTCGACACCCTGGAGCGGGCCGGCTACGCCGGTCCGAAGCACTTCGACTACAAGCCACCGCGGACCGAGGATCTCGACGGGGTCTGGGAGACGGCTCGCGCGTGCATGCGCAACTACCTGATCCTCCGGGAGCGGGCAACGGCCTTCCGCGCCGATCCAGAGGTCGCCCAGGCGCTGGCGGCGGCCAGGGTTCCAGAGCTGGCAGAGCCGACCCTCGCCCCCGGTGAGACGATCGACGATCTGCGTGCGGAGGAGTTCGACATCCCAGCGCTGGCTGGGCGAGGGATGGCCTTCGAGCGCCTGGACCAGCTCGCCATGGAGCACCTGCTGGGAGCGCGCTAGTGACTCGCAGACTCGTCGCCGGGGTCGATTGCTCGACGCAGTCGACCAAGGTGCTCGTCTGCGACGCGGCCACCGGGGCGGTCATCCGCTCCGGGCGGGCGAAGCACCCAGATACGACCGAGGTCGACCCGGCGGTGTGGTGGCAGGCCCTGGCCGCCGCGACCGCCGGCGGGCTGCTCGACGGGGTCTCTGCCATCAGCGTCGGTGGCCAGCAGCACGGCATGGTCTGCCTCGCCGCTGACGGCAGCGTCGTTCGCCCAGCGCTGCTGTGGAACGACACCCGCTCCGCCCAGGCCGCGGTGGACCTGACCGCGGAGCTGGGCGGGCCGCAGCCGTGGGCGGAGGCCGTCGGCCTGGTCCCGGTCGCCAGCTTCACCGTGGCCAAGCTGCGCTGGATGGCGACCGC
>JAFGOK010000692.1 GCA_016926535.1 Micromonosporaceae bacterium
GACCAAACCGGACGTCATCATCGCGTTCACGCAGCTCAACAGCATGATCCAAATGATTGTTGGTCACAGCCTGAATAGCGGAGGTTGGCTCTGGCACACATCTCGTGCCTGTGAGGCCGATCGCGCAAGGAGGACCCGCTCGGCGCGGTTCGTCACACCCGGTAGCGGTCGGTCGGCGGCATGAGCGTGAAACCGCTCAACGCCCTATCGGTGCTTTATGCGGCGCTGCGCACGACGATCTATTCCGCTGACGCGGAGAGTAACGAGATCCGCAGAACGTGGACGAGCCGACTCGCGGTTGTGAACGGGCCGGAGTCCGACGCGAAAGCGGCGACGTTCCCAACGCCCTGACGATACTTAGAGGCGCTGCCCACAGATATCCGCTCCGCTTGCGCGGAGAGCAACGAGATCCGCGTTCCGCGGATGGCCGTCGTCGCGGCAACAGATGAGGATGCCGCGGAGCGGCGGCTGCAACGCCCTGACTACCGGACTTCGCTCCTTTTCAGCGCTGGTTCTTGAGCCGGTGCTTCGCTCTTGTGGACGAGGTCGATGTCCGTTGACGCCTCGCTTCGTAGCATGAACGGACGGTGTCTGCCCTGGTGGGCTTCGCTCCGCTCGCTTTGCCTGAGGACCGGCGCTGGTCATGCATACTGGCCACAAGCCGGATAAGCGAAGCGAGGATGTTGAGGAATCCGCCGAGTGCGGGATAGAGATCGCCGAGTCTGTCCCATTGATACATGATCCACATCTCTTTCAAAAAGCCAACTGTCGCCTCTGGCCAGCAGTACAGCCGGCAACGGAACGTCCGGCAACGGATCCGGACGGATCCGGATGCGAATTCGCGTCTCCGAACTCAGTCCCGGTTGCCGGCGTCGTCCGGCCGGCCGATTGGACAGTAGATTCGGACGCGCGACAATGTAGAAATGTCGGACCCATCCGCCATTCGCACTCCAGCCCAGCTAGCGGCCGCTCTCAACGAGTTGCGGACGGCACGCGGATTGTCCTACGCCGCTATCGAGAAAGAAGCGGCCAGGCTGCGGCCGTCGCAGGTTCTGCCATCGTCTACTGCGAACGACATGACTCGGAAGGGTCGACCCACCCGCGCGAGCATGGAGACGTTTCTGAAGATCTGTCGGCTGCCGGGCGACCAAATCCCGCTATGGATGGACGCTTGGCAACGAGCACAAACCGCAAAACTCGGACATCCGGCTGGGGCTGTACGAGTTGTAGACGCCAGCCCTCGCCTACTTGGAGTCCATGCAGCGATCCGCGTCCCTGGCACTGCCGATGACACTCCACCTGCGTACGTATGCCGCGACGTTGACACGGGTGAACTGGGGATCCGCGCCTGGCTGCGAGTTGCGGCAAGAGATGGCGGCTTCCTGCTGCTCGTCGGCGGATCCTGCGTCGGCAAGACTCGTAGCGCGTTTGAGGCTGTGCAGGCGGAACTGGCCGAATGGTGGTTGGTCCACCCTGTCAGCGCGCACGATCTAGTTCTGCTTGCGGAGAAGCGACCCGGCCACACGGTAGTGTGGTTGGATGAGATCCAGAATTACCTGGGCGGCGACAATGGTCTAGGGGCCAGCACAGTGCGCGCCTTGCTCGGGACACCGGATCCAATCATCCTTGTGGGGACCATCTGGCCGCAGCGATATGCGGTCTACACGGCGTTCCCCAAACCCAACGCCGTCGACCAATATTTTCGCGAGCGTGATGTACTGAAACTCGCAGATGCAATCTTCATTTCTCCGCAGTTGAGTGCAGCAGAACAACAACGGGCAAGAGGCGCTGCTATTCGGGATCAGCGTATTCGGATAGCGCTTGATGCGTGTGAGCATGGACTGACACGGACACTCGCTGCGGCACCGTTACTCGTCGCCCGGTGGGAGGGCGCCGAGACCGATGAACCGTATGCCTGGGCGGTTATCACCGCCGCGCTCGATGCCGCTCGCCTCGGAGCCACCCAACCGTTGACAGCGAAGCTGTTGAGCAGTGCTGCACCGGGCTATTGCGCCAGCCGGCAGTTGGCTGATGCGCCAACCAACTGGTTCAGATCAGCCCTTGCCTACGCGACGCAGAAGGTGCACGGTGCTGCGGCTGCTCTGGAGCCCGAAGGCGCCCGTATGAACAGTGTTACCGGATACGCTGTTGCCGACTATCTCCTCCAGCAGTCGATCATGACCCGCCGTACGGTCGCTGTACCAGCATCACTCTGGGATGCCCTTGCAGTACACGGCCATTCTTGCGATCTGGGTGTTATAGCCAGAGCTGCCGAATCACGTGGACTAGTCCGTGTGGCTCTGAACCTGTATGAAGCTGCTGCTGCGTCAGGCGACAGCAGCATTTCAGCGGAGGCCGGGATGATGCTGGGCATCGCAGGTCGTACGGACGATGCCATTTCTTGGTACGAACGCGGTG
Source organism: Micromonosporaceae bacterium (assembly GCA_016926535.1). Taxonomy (GTDB): domain Bacteria; phylum Actinomycetota; class Actinomycetes; order Mycobacteriales; family Micromonosporaceae; genus JABDRL01. Next base: position 2,419 of record JAFGOK010000692.1, read on the forward strand.
CCGACGCTGGTGATATGAGTGTGTTTGTGCTCGCTGGCGGGATGTTGGAGCAGGTGGAGCGCATAGACGAGGCGCTGGTATGGTACCGACGCGGCGCACATCTGAACGACTATCAGGCTCTGGACGAATTGGTCAGACTCCTTGAGAGAACCAGGCGGCAGGATGAGGCCGGTTATTGGCGGTCACGTCTTGTAGGTCATCCCGTCTATGCGCGCCTGCGGGCGGGCATAAAGAATGGTAATGAACAGCTGCGTCTGTTTTTTGACGAGTCTAGGGCGAGAGAGGAGTCGTACTATTCGGATCAAGGCTGGACGCCGGGATCTTGGCAGGTGCTCTTTTGGAAAGCAATCATGAGGAACGATATGACCGAAGTGGCAAGCGCACTTGCAGGCCAAGCTGATTTACAGGAGGAGTATCTCGCGTACCTGCGACGTTCCTCAGATGCGGCTGGAGCCGAGGAGTGCGAAGTATCGAGAGCATATATCGACCTATTGACTATCTATAATCGAGTCGAAATTGCTGAGGCTTGGCTACGGCAACGAATCGACGTAACGGGTGCCGGTTGGATGATTCTGCGCCTGGCAAGATTGTTGGGTGCGACAGGTCGGATTGATGAGGCACTTGTCTGGTACGACCACACCTCCATCGTGGATGGCGTAGATGCAATGGTTGAGGCAGCAGAGTTGCTTGGCAAAGTGGGTCGAATTGACGAGGCACTTCGTAGATTCTACCGAGCTTCCATGAGTGGGTGTCGCGAGGGGTTATGGGGGGCAGTCAGGCTACTTCGACTCGCAGGTCGAGTTGCCCATGCGGATTCGCTACAGCGCTACGGTTGGAGTGCTCCCACTGGATCGGCGGCTCGACCGTGGCAGATTTCCGTCCATGAGATTGCCCGAACACAAGCAACGCCTTGACCGGCATGCGTACGGATTTAAATAAATAGACTGACTGCAATCCGAAGTCTAATTTGACTGCCTGTGTCCAGTCTCAGATTGGACCTGGCGGTACTCATAGCCCCAGGTTCAATCAAGTAGATGATCTGCTCATCATCCCGCGCTTATGAAAACGAATGGACATTTTGACAGAAGACCGTCAGTTGTACAGATGGCTGCCTATGGTTGGGGTGAGTGCGATCGCGTTGGCTGGTACCTACCTCTGTGAGCCCATCGACCAGACTCTTCACTCTGCCACCCCTGGAGGTCCCTCGCAACGCGATCATTTCGGCGCGGTCGGCCAACCCGCGACATCGCGATCCTCGATTAGGGAGATCCACTATAACGCGCTGTCATCGACACAGTCACGCAGACCATGATCTCGTGCTTCTGTTCGATACGTTCATCAACGGCAAACGCTAATCGGGACACGCTCGGGCAAGTATGATTTCCACTCGTCTGCTGTCATGGTCCGCCCAGCGATCTGACACAAGGCGCTGCTCCAGGATTCTGGGTCGACATCCCAGAGTGTGATTCGACTGTGGCTATCATCGATATCTCGTCGTGTCGCGAGCCATCGTCCGTTGGCGCTAAAGGATAGCGGACCACTAGCAGGAAGGGTCACCAATGCCGCTCGTTGAGAAACGGACCAGAGAATCATTTCGTTCCACCCCGCCGAGGCAAGCATCCGCCCGTCAGAGCTGAATGCGATGTAGTATGGCTTGTTCTTGTGTCCTACGAGTTCTGCCACTTTCTCAAAAGTGTGGGTATTCCATAGTGTAATAGTGCAGCCACGACATCCCGACGCTGTCTGTGGCTGGCCGGCCGGCGCAAGGGCTGCAAGGGTTGTACCGTCCGAGCTGAACAGGACAGTCACGATGGCTCCACCATTTGTCTCGATAGGGAGAGTCGCTCTCTGTGTCTGATCAGCAATCGACCACAATGTTACTGACCCCTTCGCCTCCCCAACTGCGAGCAGGTCGTTGTGTGGTCCGATCGATAGGCTGCTCACATTGGTTGCCGGAAACTCCATTCGTTTCTTGTTTGCGCGAATGTCCCAGAGTACTATCTGCCTGCCGTCGCCAACCGGTGTCGCAACGAGCGTCCGGTCAAGGCTGACAGCAAAGGGTCGCTCAGAGGGGTCTCCGAATTCAGGGATGTCGAGCATCAGTCGCTGTCGCCCATCTTTGACACCCCAGATGGCGAAGGTTCCGCCTTTGATGGTAAGAATGCTATTGCCTGGCAGATACGATATCGGGATTCCGGTCTTCGTTAACTGCCACTCGATGCGCCGACTTTCGGTGTTCCATGTGATCAGATCCTCGCCGACGCTATATGCAATCGCCCTTGTTTCGGCATCAAATGCGACCATCGCAGTTAATTGATCGCTAGAGGGCGGTTGTGTCTCAGGTATCTGCACAGCTGGGAGTGGATCCCCACCATTCCAGTCCCAGACAATTGCGTTGCCGTCGGCGCTACCCGATACAAGCGCCTCATCGCTAGGCGTAAACGCGACTGCATATACCTCACGCGTATGCGCCCTCAGTGTAGTCGTCCTTGTGTGCGTCGCCGTGTCCCACAAACTTACTATATGTCCGGAGTCGGCAGAAACGAGCGTTTCCCCATCGGAGCTAAAGGCTATACTGTTTACATCGCCCTCAGCATGCAGCCGAGCCGTTTCCGCCCCGCTAGCCACATTCCAGATGGCAATGGCAGCTGAGTGAACCGCACAGCCTGCCGCAATTAGCTCCTGATCAGGGCTGAACGCCAAGCTGAATGGAACGCACGGATCATCGCCCGTATTCCCAATGCTCTTTAAGGCAACTCCTGTGTTTGCGTCCCACACCGTAACACCCGGCTCCCGGTCTATTGTTCCGTCGGCGATGATCAGAGATCCGTCTGGACTGAATTCGACGGCCCTATTGCCTATCCCTTGAGGGATATTTCCGGTCTTCGGGAAGGCGAGCGTTCTCTGCAACTCCATGCTAGTCGTGTCCCAGATTTGTATGGCCGTGAAATCGATTCCGCCTATAGCAAGCCGGAGTCCGTCCGGGCTGAAAGCTACTGGTGCGCCAGACTCACCTGTCGGGAATGTTGATAGTTCATGATTCTGCGCGACATCCCAAAGGACAACCCGATTTTCGCCCGACAGGGCCAATACATCCCCTCCCGGAGCGAACTCGACATGGCTTGCGGAAATCGGTATCTCCTTCAGGCGTGTACCTGATTCCCAATTCCAGAGCGACGTCTCTTCCCCTGCGATGGCAAGAACCTTGTCCCTGTCGCTTGTAGATATATCGAAGATTGCCCCTGGCCGATTGCTCAGATAGCGCTCAACGGCTACGGTCCCGTGTCGCAAAGCCGCGAGCTGGTGCACCATTGCGGCACGTGCTTCAGGAGTGTCACGGATGTCCATTGCAGCAACACTCAGCAGTGCTGCCAATTGCGGATCACTGCGGGTCTTCAACTCCGCGTTGGCTGCGAGTTGACGAGACGTTGCGATGTCGCGCTGAGCTAATGCTTCGCGTCGTTCGCGGTCTGCGATGCTGGCCTGAGCAACAGCGACGGCTGTGGCTACCATCGAAGCCACCGTGAGGACCGCAAGCCCGGCGATACCGCTGCGCAATTGGCGTCTCGCTCTGCGGTAGAGCGTGATATGCTCACCAACCAGGTTGTCTTTGTCCCAGCCTCTGATCGGTGCAACGATTTCCGCAACGCACTCTTGGAGAGTAGGGTTCGCGCGGTCAAGTTCCAGGGCCGACTTGACGGACGTTAGGTTGACCCATCTTGGCGGCGCCGTGAACATTCCGTATGCTGAGGGTGGTAGCGCAGTGGATTGTTTGCGGTCCCAATCGCCACTTTTGTCGTCCCATCGCAGGCTGCCGGCGGCGAGCACCAAACAGACGTGCTCAGAGGTCCTGTTGTCACGCCACCACTCAACTTCTCTATTGACCCAACTGGACATGGCGGCCTCCGGAGAGGCAATGAGGATCAGCCATCGCGAGTTTTGAAGTGCCTGTTCAATCGAACGCGCAAGATTGTCGCTAGATACTAGGTTCGTATAGTCTCTAAAAACACGCATTGCACGTGGCCGATACCAAGGAGTCGCGAACCGCTCCAATCGGTGCTGCAGCCTTTTTGCCAACTGTCCATGGATTGCGCTGCTGTACGAAATGAAGGCGTCATACTTATACTGTTTCTCTGTGGCGCTGCCGGGACGGGAAACAGGACCGCAGGAAGGTCGGGCGAGTCTCAAAATCTTCTCCTCGCTCAGCAGTTCAAGTTCGACTTATCGCGCGTGAGATTAGCGGACCGGGCCTCTGAAGCAAAGAAGTCGCGCCGTCTGCACTTGTACATAGCAGCCCACCTGTCCTCTTTTAGGCGACAAAAGGACAATCAGTGAGAGGGGTGAGATAGACTAGCTAGCCGGCCAAGCTTCGGTTGGCTTCGACAGGGTGGTGATCATGTGGATCCTGTGTTGTGGGGGCTGGTGGGCGTGGTTTCTGCTGCCATTCTTGGTGTTTCGGGAGCGTTAGGGGCACCAGCATTGCGGGAGATGTATCAACGACGAAAATTCGATCACGAACTGAGACGGTCATTGGTGGTCGACCTGAAGAGCCTCCGAGTGATTTCCTATGAGGCTGTGGTGGCATTGGAAACTGCCTTGGAGTCATTGTTTGAAACGGGCGATTTTGATATTTGCCTACGCCCCCTTTCTAATGCGGCTCACGGCCCGGTCGACGACTTTGGCTCGCCTGCGATCAGCGTGTTGACAAGAAAACTGCAGGTGCAAATTGATATATTCTTGGACTCATTGAATCAGGCTAGGGTAAGATACTCGATTCTTTCGGGTACGAAAGGTGGGCTGCGAGAGCTAGGTGCGACTCGCTCAGAGCTGAGTGTGCTCTTGGGGAAGATCTGGACTATCCGCCAGCAGCTGCGGGACGAGATCATAGAAGCATCCGGCTTGCTGGGCCACGAACTCCCGCCTGGTTTGGATTCTGCAAGGTAGCGTACTAGAGAATTGGCCATCGTCTTGGGGGGATTTATGCCGGCGTATCCGTGTCAGAATTGACTTGATGCTCATCGGAGATCTGGTCCACTACACCCCAGCAGCTTGTCGCGGGCACAGGTGGGCGTGGCCAAGAGAAACGTAACGACAGAAATACGGCAGGGTGTATTTTGGTTGAGATCAATTCGATTGCAGAAGCGGTGGCCACGCTCATTTGATTATCTGATTAGGGAAGACGACCCCGGTCACCGTCTGTGCGCAGCCTTGATTCCAAGATCACACCGAACGACGAGTGCGCGGCACGAACCGACGCCCCCAATGGGCGCCGAATAGATTATTTCATGCATTACGGACGATGCCGTGCACTGGTCGACTCTAACGATGACATCAATGTGGCGCGCTGCTTTAAACTGGAGGGCACTTTATGGTGATTCTGGCGTCAGGCCGCTGTGACGGTGTCGGGTCTTTGCTGCCCTTCCGGCACGGCGCATGAAGAAGCTTTTGATAGGAGATGGATTAGCTAGATCAATGTCCGTACAGAAGCTTCGGTGTCTGAGTGCGCCGAGTCCTTGTCCTGCACGACCGGGTCGCCTGCCAGGACCTCGGTACCGAGTATCTGGCCAAACGTGATCCAGCCCGAGCGCTGTGTCATATGCAGCGGGAAGCCAACGCCCTCGGAATGACCGCCCGTTTCCACCCGATCCCACAAGTGGCCTGGACAGGTCAACCCTCGATAGTCACCGCATTTTCGTTTCAGCGTTTCGGGGCTATGGACAGGTGGGTTTGAATGGTAACCCCGGGAAGTATTGGTGCCAATCTTCTCCTGAAAGCCCAAGAGTGATTGTGCATGCACAGCTGATCGGATCGAGGACAATGTCGTTCAAAGGTCGCACATCCCACAATGCGACTATGCCACTATTGTCCCCCGTGACGACTACGGAGCCGTCTGGACTAATAGCGATGGCCCATGTCCCGTTGACTTGTGGAGTCAATGTGACAAGGCTGGTCGGATGGGCTGGATAGGTGATGTCCCAGATGAGGGCCAGTCCCCGACTGTTTCGGGTTGCGAGTTGAGGCGACCGCTGATTAATGGCAACTTTGGTGGCGGGCTGTTCAAAAAGGAAGGCTTGTTCAGACACATCATGTGTGTCGCTACTGTCCCATAGGGCCACTGCTTCGTCCGCATCACCACTGGCGAGGATGCGTCCATCCGCGCTGAACGCGACAGAAAGAATGCTATCTGTATGGTATTCCGCATTTTTCGAAATTCGAGGACCTGGCAGAAGGCGTGGCGCGGTGATATCCGATATTTCCCACAGAGTCACTTCGTTGCCGTGGCTGCCGACTACGAGACTGCGCCTGTCTGGGCTAAAAGCAGCCGAGGCCGCATTGGCGCCAATCGTGACTTGGTGTGTCGGGCGACGCGGATTGAGAAGGTCCCAAATCTGAAGATCATGGTTGTTGTTTGCAATTGCGAGGAACCGTCCGTCAGCCGTGAACACCGGGGTCATGGTGTCCTCGACGGCATCGCCGATGGTCGCTTGTCTTGCTGGCCGCGTTGGGTCTCCGACGTCCCAGATCGTGGTGCCGTCTTGGTCGCTGACGGCCAAGAGGGGCGCGCGGGGGCTGAAGGCCATGAAGGTGCCACCAGCGTCGATGTCGGCCCGTCTTGTCGGGCGTCTCGGGTCTGTGAGGTCCCAGAGTTGGATCGATTGCGGGCTGCCGGCAGCGAGAATCCGCCCGTCGTAGCCGAAGGACAGCCCCTTTACGGGATCGCTGTGGTCGCTGAAGGTAGCGAGTTTCGGCGTTTGGGCAAGGCTCGTTGTTCGCCACAGGGTCAAGGTTCCGAATGAGTTTCCGACGGCGAAGAAACGGCCGTCGGGACTGAATTCCACGTGGGTGGCGCCGCCGGTCCATGACGCCACTTCTGGCAGCGTGGAGTCGGTGAGATCCCAGAGGACGACGCCTGTGCTCTCATCGGCGGTTGCGAGCGCGGATCCGTCGGGGCTGAGGACGGCGTAGTCGCCGATGCCTGAGATCGCGCCACGTTTCGCGGGTCTTGCCGGGTCGGTGAGCTCCCACAATGCTCCGGATTTGGCCCCTGCAGAGGAGAGCGCGGCGCTTCCATCTCGGCTGATGGCTACGATTTCCCCGTCGACTCTTGTGAGAGCTCTCCGGACCGGTTTACTCATGTCGCTGATGGACCACATGCTTAGTTCGTTGTCATCCGAGACAAGAAGGTCCTGCCCAGATCGCCTAAAGGCGATGTTTCCAGCCTTCGCCGCGATCGTCGATGCCCGCGTCGGGCGCCCTGTCTCTGAGATCTCCCACAACGTTACGCTGTCGGCCCCTCCGACCGCCAGCCTGCGTCCATCCGCACTGAACAGTGGGTGAACGTTGGCTTCCTCCGTCAGTGTTGCCAGTTTGAGGGGCGCCAAGGGCTCTGTAATATCCCACAGTTCTGCACCAAAAGCTACAACGTGCCCGTTTGGGCCTATAGCGACGGGATAGCCATGAGGAAGGTTTCCTGGAACCTGTTTCGGATGTATCGGATCCGAAACATCGCATAACACTGTATTGCTGCCACCTGTAATGATTGTGTTGCCATCAGGACTCCACGCCACATGGTATACGTGTGTGCTTTCATTGAGCCAACTGAGGAACCGGTTCTTGAGCAGCGTCGTTACCAGACTACTGCGCGTTTCGGGAGAGGGATTGACCTGCATTGCGGCGACCCCGATGGCCAATGCCGTATCGAATGTAGTTGCACGAAGAGCTTCGGCCTGGAGGATTGCACGTCGGGTGACGGCAATGCGGTATTGCTCATCAGCCCGCCTATCTCTTTGGACCGCGACGACCGCTGCCGTGGTCGTGAGGATCGCAAGCGCGACAAACAGGACAAATACAGCAAAGACTCGTCGTCGGAGGAGTCGTTGTCGTTGTCGGCTTCTCCGAAGGTAGTTGCCTTCTCGAGTGGTGATGTCGTTTGTTCGCCGGCGGGCGTAGTCCAAACCAGTGGCGAGTTCGGCCCGCGTGATCAGTTGACTGGGTCGGTGCCCGTGTTCCTCCCAGGCGGAGATTCGACGTCGGAGGCTGTCGCGCCAGATAACGAAGTCGCGGTTGTCGGCAAGATGCTGGGCCAGGGTCGGCCACTGATCGATCAGCGTGTCGTGAGTCAGTTCGACGGTCGGTGTTTCGGTGGGACCGCCACTGAGAACAACGAGTCGTTGGTTGGCCAGTGTTCCGGCGACATCCCACTCAGGGGCATCGATCTCGTCACGATGGAGGGTGCGTCTGGCAAACCGTTCGCCGTCAAGGGGAATGACGAGGTGAAGGAGAAGTCGTTGCGCAGCGGTTCGGTCATCGTTGCGAAGGTTGTCGTTCCAGATTCGTTCCAGATGGGAAGCAAGGGGTCCGCTGTCGTGGTTGATGGCCTCGTAGTCGCGGTGGGACAGCACGCCCGTGGCCCGTCCCATGTGCCACAAATCGGTCAGAACGACCTGCAGTGTGGGTAGGCAGTAGGGCTGTGTACGTAGATCATCAATGATCTTGGCAACGAGGTGATCTTCATACCGTACGAAACCGGTCAGTCTGACCGGTTGTTCGATGGCGGCTCGCAGCTGTTCCTCGGTGAACGGCTCCACTGACACGTATCCGCCAAACGAGTCGTAGCCGCCCAGGAGTGACCGCACCTCAGTTTCGAGATCGCTGCGGGCCACGATAACGACTCGGACGATTGGCCCGCCCTCGCGATGGCGTACTGCCGGGAATTGACGTAGCGTCATCGCAAAATCGTTGGCTCGTTGCGTGCGTTGGAGAACGAGGTCTTCAAATTGGTCGACGATGACGACAAAACGTTCGACGCTCAGACAATCCGTGATGCATGCGATGCGCCTGTCAGGCGATCCGCTGGTCAGTAGTGTGACCAGATGGTGCTCCCGCTCGATGGCGTCATCCCCGGGCTTCATGCGGGCAAGTGCGGCAGCCAGCGTTTCCCACACCGAGTCTCGGGACAGCGGTCGAATCATGACGGCGGCAAGACCGCGTTCCCCGAGACGCCAGGCGACCGCTGCCCTCATAAGCGATGTCTTTCCACTGCCGGAGGCCCCTGTCACCAGGCACAGGTCGGCGTCGATGATATGGTTGACGACCTTGGCCGCCAGTGCTTCCCTTCCGAAGAAGAGGTTCCGATCAGAATGTGTGAAGGGCGTGAGTGCTCGGAAGGGGCACATTTCCATCGCCTGGAGATCTGGCCAAGCCGCGAAAATCAGCTGTCCGGGAATCGCGTAGCTCAACCAGAGGTCTTTCTTCAGGGAGGTACGGCTGATGAGGCCGACGATCTGCCCGGTGTGCTGGTTCCACACGGGTGAACCGCTGAAGCCACGACGTATTCGAAGGCCGCCTGTGGCATTACTCAAGCCCAGCTGAAGCCAGCCTTGCTCGGTTTGAGACACGATGGAGCCGACGACCCAGGTCGGTGCATTCCTCCAGTCTTCCCCGTGATAGCCGTAGGTCTGGACCTGATGGCCATCCAGGTCACCGCTGCGGGCTATCGGCATAGCCCTTGCCTGCTCGGGAACCTCGTCGTCGAGCTCCAAACCGGCGATGTCGCCGGTGCCATCTTCGGCCATTGGCGCCCACGCCACGACTGCTGCTGTCAGGATTCTTCCCGGCGCCAGGAAAGGGAAGTCCAGACGCACACGGCGCCGCACCGGTATCTCGGCGAGGCACTCCTGCTCACCGAGCGACAATGCGGCCACGTGCGCACAGGTGACGACTCGGCCTGCGGCCACAAGGAGACCGAAACCAACCGGAACGCCATCTGGCCCCAGGACGCGAACCAGCGCGAACCGGACCAGGTTTGTGTGGTGCACCGCATTTTTCATGAGACGCCCGATCCGGTCACCTACCGTGCAGACGGATCATCATGAAGCGGGGTACGCTGCCAGGCCATCACGAACTTCAGATGTGCCTGCCCGGTCGACTCCGCGATCACCAGACGTGCCTTTGCACTCAACGTGACACCGAATTCTACTGAGACCATGTCAGGCGGCTCCGCCAGTCCGCGCAGAGTGGCCAAGGCGTCGGCGGCGAAGGCCGTGACCGGGGCGAGGCCAGAACTCAGGATGTCGGGTAAGCGCCCAACGACGTCCTTGCCCCGGCCGGCAGCCACGACATCGTCGACCTGTTGCGTCACCTCAGCCAGCACGACCTGGCCATCGCTCAGCGGCACTTCCATGTAGTACGGCAACGATGCTCACCCCTCGGGTTCCGTGACCGAGCCAATGAACCTCCATTCATACGTGTGGAAAGACACGAGCGACAGTCTCACGACGACGGTGTCACCCGTACGTGATTTCGGCGATCCGAGACCGCTGCGTATCTGGCGTTGCGCGGAACGCGATCACCTGCCGCGATGACGCGCAACAGACCAGCTCACAGCCCGTGAACCCGAACTGGAAGAACGTGCGCAGCCCCGGTGAAGGGGCGTCGGCGAGCGCAGCCAACGCTCTCATTAGGGCGTTGACCATCGCCGCTGGCGCGGCAGACTCCGCCCGCGGTCCGGTCTACCGGCTGCCGACAGGTGGCTCTGGGCGGGGTCTGGCCTCGGCCGGTGGCGGGCACCCAATCGCCAGCGCGGGTACGCCCGCGGGTTCTGGCACCATGACCAGGGTGCAGGCACTGAGGATCATCCAGGGCGACGCGACCGTTCCGCAGGCGGCCGGGCCGAAGATCATCGCACATATCTGCAACGACCTTGGTGGCTGGGGCAAGGGCTTCGTCCTGGCCGTCTCGCGTCGCTGGCCGGAGCCGGAGCGAGCCTACCGCCGCTGGCACCGCGAGCGTGCCGGCAATGACTTCGGGCTCGGCGCGGTCCAACTGGTGCAGGTGCGCCCGGACATCTGGGTGGCCAACATGGTTGGCCAGCACGGCATGCGCGCCGGTAGCGGCGGACCGCCGATCCGCTACGAGGCCGTGGCCCGGTGTCTGGGTACCGTGGCCGACCAGGCCCTGCGGCTGGGTGCGTCGGTGCACCTGCCGCGCATCGGCTGCGGCCTGGCCGGCGGGCGCTGGGAACGCGTCGAACCGATCATCGTCGAGCATCTGTGTGCCCGCGACGTGCCCACCACCGTCTACGACCACAACTGACCGAAACCCCGCCGCCAACGGTGCGGCGACCGGCACCCACCCCTTACATGCCATATCGCGGTATGGTGCTTGTATGGCTTCCAGGAAGGTGACGGTGACGCTCCCCGAGGAACTCGTCGAGGCCCTCGGTGTCGCGGCCCGTGAGGACGGTATCCCCCTGTCGCGGATCGTGGCCAACGCCGCAGAGTGGGAGCTGCGGCGACGCATCGGCCGACATCTGATCGCCGACTGGCAGGCCGAGCACGGTGCGTTCACCCCGGATGAGCTCGCCGCCGCCCGGGCGGAGATGGCCACGGCCGACGCCGAGGCGTTCAGCACCACCAGGCAGACCGGGCAGGACGGGCAGGCTGCGGCGTGAGCATCCCCTACGTCTACGACGCTGGGGTCCTCATCGCCATCGACACCAACCAGCGGCGGATGTGGGCCATCCATCACCTGGCCATCCAGGAGGGACGGCGGATCATCGTGCCCACGATCGTGGTCGCCCAGGCGTGGCGGAATCCCCGCCGGCAGGTCAACCTCGGCCGGTTCCTGCACAGCTGCGAGGTGACTCCGGTGGGTGTCGAGGTGGCCAAGGCCGCCGGGGTCCTCTGCGGCAAGGCCGGCACCCGCGACGTTGTTGACGCCACCGTGGTCACCATGGCCCTGACCTGCGGGGCGATCGTGTTCACCAGCGACCCCGACGATCTGCGCCACCTGGCGTCGACCGCAGCCGCCAAGCCGGGACTGGTCATCCGTACCGTCTGGCGACCACCACCGATGCAATAGTGAACGTACGCGTGACGGGCCGCCGGCAGGCACGATCGATGCCACGTACTCCCCGACTGACGATGTGGCGTCACCGCCCAGCGCCGCTCAGCCGTCGTTGAGGCAGAACTCGTTACCCTCCGGGTCGGCCAGGACGGTGAAGGTCTCGAACTCTGCGAGGATGCCGCCTCCGAGGTCGACCAGTTGCCGGGTCAGGTCGGCCCGCGTCGCCCTGGGAACGTAGACGTCGAAGTGGATCCGGTTCTTGCTGGTCTTCTGCTCCGGCACGGACTGAAACCAGATGTCCGGACCGTTGCCATCCGGGTCGACCAGATCGATGGAACCGTCGGGTCGGGGCTGGGCCTGGTAGCCGAGCGCCAGCTCCCAGAACGAGCGCAACCGATCGGGATCGTTGGTGTCGAAACAGATCTCCACACGTCGCACCGATCGATCATCCCTTGTCGGATCAGTGCAGACTGCCGGCGCCCATGCTGCCGCCCGGCCAGAAGTCAGAACGACAGCGGGCCTGCGGCCAGCGGATGGGCTTCGCCACTCAACGCGGCAAGGGCTTGGGCGACCTCGTGGAGGTCAGCGCGGATATAGGTGGCCGTCGTGCCGAAGTCGGTGCGGGTGTTGTGGCCGGCGTAGGCGCGGGCGACGGCGTAGCCGAAGTGGCGTTCGACCCAGGTCAGGGTGGTGTGGCGCAGCCAGTGGGTGCTGATCTGGGCGGTGGCGACCCAGGGCAGGTGTTCGCCGACGCGCTGCCAGAGGTGGTCGTAGCGGCGGCGGGTGACCGGCCGCCCGTCGCGGTACCGCAGCAGTTGCCCGGTGTCGAGGTTGTCGCCGCGCCGGCGGGTGTGTTGGCGCAGGTGGCGCATCAGGGTTGGTGAGACGGGTTGCCAGCGGTCGGTTTCGCCCTTCTCTCGTAGCCGTATGAGGCACTGGTCGTGGTCGAGGTCGATGGGGCGTAGGGCGAGGGCTCCGGCGCGGCGGCAGGCGGTCTCCACGTGCAGGCGCAGTAGAAGGGTGTCGAGGTCGCGGTCGTTGCCGGTGGTGGCGACGATCTGGTTGATCGCGGCGAGTTGGGCATCGAGCAGGGCCCGCCGGTTGCTGGGCTGCCGTCTCGGTTTCGGAACCCGCAGGGCCGGGTTGTCGGTGTCGCGGAGGAGGCCGTCGGCGACGGCGTGGCGGTACAGGCAGCGCAGGGCGGCGATGAGGTGTTCGGTGCCGCTGCGCCCGCCGCGGCTGTTGCGGCGCACGACGGTGTCGTGTTTGGCTTGTTCGGCGAGGTGATGGATGTCCAGGGCAGTGGGTTCGTCCAGGCGCCTGGTGCCCCAGGTTTCGCGGATCCGGTTCCAGTAGGTTCGGTACGCCCGTGCTGTTCCGGGGCCGACCACGGCGGCGACCCGGGTGATGTGCTCGTCGAACGTCGGCATCGGCCGCGACGACGCCGGGGGCGGTGCATGTAGGAGGTGTTCGACGCTGACGCCGAGCCGGTCGAGCAGCAGCCTGGCGGCCTCGATCTCCCCGTTGGTGGGTGGGCTGGACACGGTACCGGGGCTCATGACGGATCCTGTGGCGGGATCTGGGTGTGGTAGGCCGCGGTCATCTGGTCGAGGGCGTGCGGGGTATAGGCCACGAGCAGGTCGTCGGCGGGGTGAATGAGGATGAGGAGCCGTTCGCCGCCGGTAAGGCGGTGGTCGTGGCGGATGGTGGCGGGCAGGCGCAGGTGCCCCTGCCGGGTCAGCCGGTCAGGCCCGCCGTGGCGGACCAGGATGATGCCGGCGGTGGGGATCGCCGCGATCGTGACCGGGGTGGCGGGTTCCCAGCCCAGGACGCGCAGTGGGGTACGGTCGGCCAGCCGGCCCCGGTCGTCGATGGTGGTCACGCAGCAGGAACGCGATCCGCCATCAGGATGCAGGTCCAGGAGCGTGGCCAGAGGCAGGCGGCGGTCGGCGATCTCGCCGACGGCGTCGGGGTCACCGGTCGTGGGTGCCATGCCGGCGGCCTGCAGCAGGCCGCGGATCCGGGAACGGTCCTCGTCGTGGCGAGGATCGGGGTCGGCCGGGCGGAGCCACGGATTCAACGCGTCGCGATACCGGGCGTCAGTCTGCCTGAGGATGGTGCGGCTGCCGGGAGTGTGGTCGCGCTGGCGGTGGGGATGGAGCATGGTCACGGCGGATCCTTCATGATCGGGGGTCGGCCGACAGGGCTCGGTCGGCGGAGCTCGGCGAGTGGGTACCGGCTTGCGGGGCTGGTGGATCTCGGGTCAGCGGATCTGGGCGCTCAACGCGGAGCGCGGAGTCTGGGGTCAGGTGGTGGGGGTGGCCTGGCGGGTGGTCAGCCAGTGGTCGATGTCTGTGGGGCGGTAGCGGCAGTAGCGGCCGACCTTGTAGTACCTGGGGCCTTTGCCCTTGTGGTTGAGGAAGTAGAGGGTCTGTTCCCGGATGCCGAGGTACGCGGCGGTCTCGGCGTGGGTCCACATCCGTTGGGTCTCCATGCCACACCCCTTCTCTGTTGTATCGACAGAACTGTGAGCTGCTGTTTTGCTGCTGTGGGATGTGATGTTGCGAGATCCGCTTGCCCTCTGTCAAGACCATGGGCGAAACTGTTTCCATGACAGAACACGAGGTGGATGGGGTGACCCCAGCGCCAGCTCCAACCCCGGCGCCGGTGCGGGCGCTGGCATCGGCTCCGTCGGCGGTGATCGGGGTCGGTGACCTGCTGGTGGCCCGGCTCAGGGAAGCCCGGAAACGGCTGGGGTGGGGCACCGTCGAACTCGCCAAGCACCTGGCCGCCGCAGGTGCTCCGAGGTTGACGGCCAACATCCTGCAGAACCTGGAGGCCGGCCGCCGCCAGCAGACCCTCACCGTCGAAGAGTTGCTGCACCTGTCGATCGCCCTGCACGTGCCCCCGGAGTACTTCCTGGCCGCAGGCGAGAATCGCCGCGTGCAACTCGTCCCCGGCGTCGTCGCCGACGCACGCCAACTGCTGGGGTGGGTACGCGGTGAGCAGCCCCTTCCGGTCACCGACCCGGGCGCCTACCAGCAGGCCAGCCTCGACGCGCTCGGCGAGCGTACCCAGGACTCGGCCGTGGCCCTGCGGGCGGAATTCCTGCGGCGGGCCAGCACGGCGTTCGACGGGTTCTTCGCCGACAGCGAGGAGATCACCCGCAAGACCCGCCAGCAGGTCCGCGACCTGCTCACCGACCTGCGTGACGCCGTCACGGCAGGAGCCAGCCAGCAGGAACTCACCGACCAGATCGACGGCTACCTCGCCAACCTGCCCACCGGGCGCTGACCGCCGGGCAGCGGCACCCCGGAGATCGACCGCTGGCTATGTGGGCGACTGCGATTGCGGAGGCAGTGGCGGTGGTGGCGGGGTGGCGGGGATGCCGGCCAGGCGGCACAGAGCGGTGAAGCCGTCGTCGGTACCGGGCCAGTGTCGGCGCAGGGCCGGTAGCCCGGCCCGCCGGGCCACCATCCGCAGCACCCAGACGGCGATGATCGCATCGTCGGCGTACCCGAGCACCGGAATCACGTCGGGGATCAGGTCGAAGGGCATGGCCAGGTAGGCCAGCAGCAGCCCGAGGCGGATCCGCACACCCCGAGGCAGGCCGGGGTCGGCGGCCAGGTTACGCAGCAGCCGCACCAGATCCGGCAGCAGCCGCAGGGCCTCCCGTAACAGTGGTCCCTTCGGGCGTACCGCGACCAGCGCACCCACCAGGGCCAGCCAACCGGCGACGACCGCCACCAGCAGACCGATCACGATGTGTAACCACATGCTCGGATACCTCCCTGTCCGGTCGTGCCCGGCCGCGCGGTCCTGGCTGGCCGTACGCGGCCTGCGGCGACCGCCTCTGTGCCTGGGCTGGCCGGGGCTCTGACCCGGCGACGGGTCCCGGGAGGATTCTTCCGGACCGGCAGGTACTCCATGTGCGCGGCGCCGCCGTTGGTCGTGCTGCCGGGGCTGGGCGTCGTGGTGTCGGCGCCCCCCGGCGGGGCTGGTTCGAGGACGGACGCTCCCTCCATCGCTGGCCGCCGTCAAGCCCGCCGACCGGGCGGTTCGGGGAGATCTTGGCCTGCGGCCAGAGATCTTCCCGCCCGCTGATCCGGTCGGCTGGGGCTGTGACGTCGTCGGCGCGA
>JAFGOK010000693.1 GCA_016926535.1 Micromonosporaceae bacterium
ACATCCTTCTCGACATATGTCACCTAACCGGCATCACCAACTTGGCACAGCATTGACGCCGCGTAGACTCACGTCCCGTGATTCAGCTCGAGCATGTGACGAAGACGTATCCCAAGGCGTCGCGCCCGTCGCTGGACGACGTTTCAGTCGGCATCGAGAAGGGTGAGTTCGTGTTCTTCATTGGGCCATCAGGGTCCGGGAAGAGCACGATGATCAAGCTGCTTCTCCACGAGATCACGCCAACCTCCGGCAAGGTCCGCGTCAACAACCGCGACGTGACGGCCATGCGCTCCTGGAAGATCCCCAACTTCCGCCGGTCCATTGGTTGCGTGTTCCAGGACTTCCGCCTGCTGCCGAACCGGACGGCGTATGAGAACGTCGCGTTCGCGCTTGAGGTGATCGGGAAGTCCAAGGGAGTCGCCAGGCGGGTCGTGCCGGAGGTGCTGGAACTCGTCGGCCTCGGAGGCAAGGAGCACCGGTATCCCCACGAGTTGTCCGGCGGCGAGCAGCAGCGGGTCGCCGTCGCTCGGGCCTTCGTCAACCGGCCCTTGATCCTGCTGGCCGACGAGCCGACCGGAAACCTTGATCCGGACACTTCAACCGAAATCATGAGACTGCTGGACCGGATCAACCGGACGGGCACGACGGTCGTCATGGTCACCCACGATTCCAACATCGTGAATCAGATGCGTCGCCGCGTTATCGAGATCGAAAGCGGTCGGATTGTGCGGGACCAGCCACGCGGCGTATACGGCTGAGGTCGAAACGCTAGCCCGCGAACCACTCGAAAGGTTCCTCGATGCGCTTCAATTACATCCTGTCCGAGGTGCTGACCGGTCTGTGGCGCAACGTCACCATGACTGCCGCGATGATCATCACGATGGGCGTTTCGCTGACCATGCTCGGCGCCAGCCTCCTGCTGTACCAGGAGGTCAACAAGATGGAAGATCTCTACTTCGGCAAGGTCGAGGTGTCGATCTACCTGGCGAACAACGTCACCGACGAGCAGCGGCAGGCCATAGAGGACGCTCTCAAGGCCGATCCACTGGTCAAGCAGTACACGCACCAGACGAAGGAGCAGGCGTACACCCACTTCAAGCAGATCTTCCGGGGCGCCACGGACCTGATCGACGCGACCAAGCCGGACTCGCTGCCCGAGTCGTTCCAGGTCAAGCTCAAGGACCCGACCAGGTTCAAGGAGATCAACGAGAAGTACAAGGGAATGGCAGGGATCGACGACATCGCCGACCAGAAGAAGACCCTCGACAAGCTGTTCAGCATCCTGGGTTCGTTGCAGAGCCTCGCTCTGATCGTCGCGATCGTGCAGGGCATCGCGGCGCTGATGCTCGTCGCCAACACTATTCAGGTCGCGGCGTACAGCAAGCGGCGCGAGGTCGCGGTGATGAAGCTGGTCGGGGCCTCGAACTGGTTCATCCAGATGCCGTTCGTGCTCGAGGCGGTCTTCGCCGGCATCATCGGCTCGATCCTGGCATTCGCCGTGCTGATGCTTGCCAAGATGTTCCTGCTCGACGGAACGTTCGAGGCGCTGGCGACGGTGTTCCCGCCGATCGTGTGGACGGACATCCTGATGCTGTTGCCGCTGCTGGCAGGAGTTGCGGCTGGGGTCAGCGCGATCACCGGGTGGATCACCCTACGCTTCTACGTCCGGGTCTGACGGTGGTCCGGTCGAAAGAGCACATGTCCGTTTAGTGCTTTGGGTGCTTTCGAGTTTCTTTTGCGCAAAGACGACTGATATTCGTGAAACGACTCGTACCGTGAACTCTCTAGGTCAACTGGAGGGTTCACGGTGCTTCGTCCATGGGTTCAGGCGCGAGACAGCCGGTCCGTCTGGCTGTACGTGGCCTGCGTCGCGTTGCTGGCACTGCTCTTTCCAGCGCCTGCTTATGCTGACAAATCGGGCGACAGGGATAGGGTCAACCGGCAATTGCAGCAGGCGACGGCCGATCTTGAAGACCTGACCGATCGCGCGAAACAGGCGGTTACCGAGTACAACGCGATGACTGCGGCGCTGCCCGGTGCCCAAGCGGCGCTGGCCGAGGCCAGGGGCGCAGTCGTCGGCGCGCAGTCGGCCGCTCGCCAGGCCGAGCGCGAGGCCGCGGCGGCCCGAGCCGCAGCGGAGGAGGCGGCCCGCCAGTTCCAGGCGGCTTCGGCGGAGGTCGACCGGGCACGGGACGACATCGCCGGGTTCGTCGCTGCCGCGTACAAGGGCAACAGCGTCGCCATGTTCAACGCCATCCTGGACTCCCAGTCACCGACGGATCTCATCGACAGTATCGGCTATCTCCAGCGGATGGCCGCCGACCGCAGGGCGGCCCTTGACGACTTCGTCGCGGGCCGGATGTACGCGCGGCAGCGCAGCGACCTCGCCGACGCGGCCCGGGACCGGGCCAGCAAGGCGGAGGAGACGGCCCAGCGTGCCCTGGCACAGGCGGTGGTGCACGAGCAGGCCGCAGAGCAGGCCGCTGCGACCCTCCAGGCGACGTTGAGGAAACAGGCAGCCGCCATCGCGGTGGCGGAGTCCGAGCGCGGTGCGGTGCTCGCCCGGTACAACAGCCTCAAGGCGCAGAGCGCTCGGCTGGCGGCGAGTCTGCGTCAGGTGGCTCGCACCCACGTCGGCACCTATGACAGCGGAGCCGGAGCCATGCGGTGGCCGGTGTCGGGCAGGCTGTCGAGCCCGTACGGGATGCGAATCCATCCGGTGTATGGGTATCCGAGGATGCATACCGGGATCGACCTGGCGGCTCCCGGCGGGACGCCGATCTATGCTGCGGCGAGCGGGACAGTGGTCGAGGCGGGAGAGCACGGCGGCTACGGCAAGTTCACCTGTATCTACCACGGCAAGCATAAGGGCCAGGGGCTGTCCTCCTGCTACGCCCATCAATCGGTGATCGGGGTGAGGGTCGGGCAGAAGGTTCAGCGCGGCGACGTCATCGGCTGGGTCGGGACGACTGGCGTCTCCACCGGGGATCATCTGCACTTCGAGGTCCGGCTGGATGGGGAGGCCGTCGACCCGATGGGATGGCTGCCCTGACCGCTGGTGCTTGGGCGGGCTGCATCCCTGATCTCGGCAACCTGTCGGCTGCCGGATCTCGGTCGCTTCGGATGTCCACTTGGCGGTAGCATGTCCGACCGGCGCAGGAATGCTGGCCAGGAACGGCCGTGACGGAGGTGATCGGCATGTCGCGGGAGCAGGGTCGGAAGATCATCACGTCAAATCGCAAGGCTCACCATGACTACACGATTTTTGAAACGTACGAGTGTGGCATGGTGCTGACCGGGACCGAGGTCAAGTCACTGCGAGCGAGTCGAGCCTCCCTCGTTGACGCCTTCGCGCAGATCACTGGACGTGAGGTCTTCCTGCACGGGATGCATATCCCCGAGTACACCCTGGGGACGTGGACGAACCACGAACCTCGTCGGGTGAGAAAGTTGCTGCTCAACCGGTCGGAGATTCGCCGGATAGCTGGCAAGATCCGGGAAACGGGACTGACGCTGGTACCCCTTTCGCTGTACTTTTCCGACGGTTGGGCCAAAGTCGAACTCGGACTTGCCCGGGGCAAGCGGCTGTACGACAAGCGGCAGGACCTCGCCAAGCGTGACGCCAATCGAGAGATTGCCAGGACAGCCGGTCGTCGAGGCAAGGGGGCGTACTGACGGGGTGCGTAGTGGCACGTCCTGTGCCGGACGCGCCATGTGTCAGTGACTGTCCTCTCCGACGCGGGTAACCGACTGGTTGAGGACGAACGTCTGGTTACCGACCTATAGTCTCCGCGTGACGGAGATTCGGATTGATGTTGACCTTGCGCACCCGCCGGAGCGGGTGTGGCGGGCCATGACCGATCCGAAGGTGCTCCGCGAGTGGTTCATGGAGACCGCCATCACCGGGGGAGAGGGCGAGGAGCCGATCCGCTTCACCCTGACCCCAGACGGGGATGAGGGGTTCGACGAGCCGATCAGCGGAGAGGTGGTCGAGACCGAGCGTCCCAGGAAGGCGTCGATGCTGTGGAAGGCGGAGCAGCACCACACCCTCGTCACCGTCACCCTGACCCCAGTCAGGGCCGGCTGCCGCCTCAGCTTCGTCCAGAGGGGGTTCCTCGGGCCACAAGGAACGCTGCGCCGGAGGGCGCTTCAGCGCACCTACCGCCAGATGTTCGACGAAGGGCTGCGAGCGGCGCTCAAGCGGCTGGAAGCCGTGGACCGGGAGCGGGACAACCTGGTACGGCACCGTCCAGATCTGGCTGGGCCAGCGGGGCGGCGTTCCGTTCGCGGCAACGAGGCGCGGTTCGGGGAGGCCGCACGCCGGCAGTCGGGCGTCGCCTGGGCCGGTATGGCCTGGGCCGGCATCAGAGCCGCCAGCCGCAACATGTCACGCCGGTCGGCTGCGGGCACCTCCCGGTCACCCCAGGCCGCGCGTCAGCGTCAGCGGGCGCGCGGTATCGCTGCGCCGGCGGGAGAGGCGCTCAGTGAGAGCATGACGGCCTCGCTATCCCGAGCGGCATGGTCGACGCGGGAAGGGGACCGGTGGGCTCAGCGGCGTCGGACCATCGCGATCTGGGCAAGCGCTGCCATCGTCGGGCTACTCGCGTTGAGTGCCGTTCTCGTCGTCCAACTGGTCCAGCCAGGGGCCCCCGGGACCGCACTGGGCAACGGTGATCAGCGATTCGTCCTTGATCCGGGTGGCGTCGCACCCAGCGGCTCCCCGGACGGCGGCGGCGCGATTCCGCTGCCGGGGGGCGCGGTATCGACCCATTCGTCGCAATTCGTGCTCAGCGCGACCTACCTTACGGAACGGCAAGTTATCGGTGGGTATGAGGGAATCAT
>JAFGOK010000145.1 GCA_016926535.1 Micromonosporaceae bacterium
AACAACCGGGTTGACTGCGATGGGAGCGATGGCATGGGCCGCTCGATGCTGGCGCAACGAGATCGATTGGCTCAAGGCCGGTTCCCGTCCGGAGCCGTCGAGGCAACCAGCGGGCGGCAGCAGTGGATGCTGGTGTTCGTCGCGTTTTTCCTGCTGTTCGGAGCATGGTCGGTGGCTGCGCCGCATGCCGGCTCACCGGACGAGGACGATCACGTGCTCCGGGCGTACGACGTTGCTGGCGGCAATATCTGGCCGACCCTCGCAGAGGAGCGCAACAAGACCGGGGTCTCCGTCATGGCTCCCCGAAGCCTGATTCGGGAGCGCTGCTGGCAGTGGGATCCAACGAAATCGGTCGCCTGTACCAGCGATCCAGGGGGCGACCGGACGCTGGAGCGGACGTACCTGGTGGCTGGCCGGTACCAGCCGGTCTACTACGGCCTGGTCGGGTTGCCCCTGCGCTGGTCACCTGACTGGCTCGGTATCCTGCTCGCCCGATTCATTAGTTGCGCGGTGTGTGCGGCCCTCCTTGCGATGGCGCTGACGGACGCGATGCGCTGGTCTTCCCACCGCTTGGTCGCTGTCGGGGTGCTGGTGGCCGTCACCCCCATGGCCGTGGAGATCGGTAGTTCCGTCAACCCGAACGGATTGGAGATCGCAGCCGGGGTCGCCCTGTTCTCCGCAGCCGTTCCGTTGCTGCGCCGTACCGAATCCCGGGTAGAGCGCAGCCTGCTGTGGCACTTCGGTATCGCTGGGACGGTGCTCTCGGCTTCCCGGGTACTCGGGCCGCTGTGGGTGGCAATCGGTATCGTCGCACTGGTCTTGATACCGCCGAACTGGCTGAAGATCCGGCAGTTGCTGCGACAGCGGGCGGTCCTGGCCTGGTCCGCGCTGATGGGCGTCGCTGCCTGCGGATCCCTGGCATGGACCTATGCCTTCGATGCGGGCAATCTGGGCGACTTCACCGGTGGCCGGCAGGTGGGTCTTGGGGAGAGGCTGCGGTCGTGTATCGAGGCAATCGGCATCGTGGCGGACCAGATGGTGGGGGTTACCTCCTGGCTCGACACCAGGCTGCCCTCCCCGTTCTACCTGATCTGGCAGTTCTTTGCCGCTGCCCTGGTCGTCTGGGGGTTCGTGCTGGCCGACCGGCGAGGGAGGGTATCCCTGGTTGCCCTGATGGCCGGCGCGTTCGGGATTCCGTTCATCATGCAGTTCGCGATCGTCAACAAGTACGGCCTGATCACTCAAGGCCGTTACGTCCTGCCGGTTGCTGCGAGTGTCCCTATCCTGGCGACATTCCTGATCCAGAAGCACGGCCTCGGCCGGGATCACAGTCTGGTGCTTCTTCGGATGTGTGCGGTGCTGCTGCTGCCACTCCACCTCATCTGCCTTGCCTACACGATGGTTCGCTGGCAGGGCGGGATCAAGAAAGACGGCCTGCTGGATACGCTCAACCCGCTGGCAGGGGAATGGCACCCCCCGCTCGGGTCGGCGACGCCGCTGGTGGCGGCGACTGCCGGC
The DNA here is from genome assembly GCA_016926535.1 of Micromonosporaceae bacterium. Classification (GTDB taxonomy): domain Bacteria; phylum Actinomycetota; class Actinomycetes; order Mycobacteriales; family Micromonosporaceae; genus JABDRL01. Next base: position 1,519 of record JAFGOK010000145.1, read on the forward strand.
CTGCTGCTACTTGGATGGATCCTGTGGAACGAGGAGTCGGCGCCGACCGCCCCGGAGTGCCCGGAGCCGTCGGAGCTGTCAGAGCTGTCAGAGCAGGCGGTGCAGCCAGGAGCCCCCGTGCCCGGCTGACAGTTACAGCTGCCGCTGGAAGAACGCCCAGGCGTCAGCCACGATCTCGGGTAGCGAGGGCTTGGCCGGCACCCAGCCCAACTCCTGCTTGGCCTTGTCCGAGGAGGCGACCAACTCCGCTGGATCACCCGCCCGCCTCGGGGCGACCTCCACTGGCACCGAACACCCGGTGACCTGCTCGACGACCTCGATGACCTCGCGGTTGGAGAAGCCGTTGCCGTTGCCGAGGTTGTAGACCTCGTGGGTTCCCGGCTGCATGGCCTCCAGCGCCAGCAGGTGCGCGGCGGCGAGGTCGGAGATATGGATGTAGTCGCGGACGCAGGTGCCATCTCGGGTCGGGTAGTCGTCTCCGAACAGCGACAGCCGCTCCTGCACCCCCGCAGCGGCCCGCAGGGCGAGCGGGATCAGGTGGGTCTCCGGGTCATGCCGCTCGCCGAGGGCGGTTCCGTCCGCTGCGGTGTGCGCCCCGGCGACGTTGAAGTACCGCAGGCTGACCGCTGCCAGGCCGTGGCCGGCGGCGTATCCGGCCAGCGCGTGGTCGACGGCGAGTTTCGACCCGGCGTACGGGTTGGGGGGCCGCGTCACCGCAGTCTCCGGGATCGGGATCTCATCCGGATCCCCGTAGACGTTGGCCGTCGAGGAGAAGACAACCCGGCCGACGCCGGCCGCCTGCGCCGCCTCCAGCAGGCGCAGCGAGCCGATGGTGTTGTTCTCCCAGTACTTCCCCGGCCGGATGACGCTTTCCCCAGCCGCGATGAAGGCCGCGAAGTGGAGCACCCCGTCGAACCCGGCGTCCGGCGTCAAGACCTTGGCGGCAGCATCATGAACCCGCCCGCGCACGAAGATCGCCTGCTTCGGAATGGCATCCGCATGACCGGTGGAGCAATCATCCAGCACGACCACCTCGTGGCCAGCTTCGATCAGCAGGGCCGCGACGACACTTCCGATGTACCCGGCGCCACCTGTGACAAGTAGTCTCACGCCCCCAATCTAGGCGCATGCCCTGGCAATGCTGTCGCGGACACCCCGGCTCAGGGTGTGGACTGGCACGGGCACCCCGGCTCAGGGTGTGGAAAAGGCCTCGGCCAGCGCCGCCAGCGCGATGGATGCTGTCACAATGACCAGCATGTCCTTGGATCGTCCCCGCGTATTCTCCGGTATCCAGCCGACCGCCGACTCCTTCCATCTGGGTAACTACCTGGGCGCCGTGCGCAACTGGGTCTCGTTGCAGGAAACCCATGACGCGTTTTACTGCGTCGTCGACCTGCATGCCATCACGGCCGGGCACGACCCGAAAATTCTGCGTCAGCGCACGAGGATCAGCGCGGCCCAGCTGCTGGCGATCGGGATCGATCCGGAGCGGTCGACCCTGTTCGTCCAGAGCCACCGGCCAGAGCATGCCCAGCTCGAGTGGGTCCTCGGCTGCATCACCGGTTTCGGCGAGGCTAGCCGGATGACGCAGTTCAAGGACAAGTCCGCCAGGCACGGCTCGGAGCGGGCGAGCGTCGGCCTGTTCACCTACCCGGTCCTCCAAGCGGCCGACATCCTTCTGTACCAGGCCAACGCGGTTCCGGTTGGGGAGGACCAGCGCCAGCACTTGGAGCTGACCCGGGACCTCGGGCATCGGTTCAACACCTCATTCGGCCCGACCTTTGTCCTTCCAGAGCCTCACATCGTCAGCGGTACCGCGAAGATCGCCGATCTTCAGAATCCGGAAGCCAAGATGTCCAAGTCGGCGGCGAGCCCCAATGGCCTGGTCGAGCTCTTGGAAGATCCAGTCCGGGTGGCTAAGAAGATCAAGTCTGCTGTCACGGACACGGGACGGGAGATCATTTTTGATCCGGAGCGCAAGCCCGGCGTTTCGAACCTGCTGACCATCCACTCCGCGCTGTCCGGCAGATCGATGGAAGACCTGGTTACGGCCTTCGATGGACGGGGATACGGGGACCTCAAGAAGGAGGTCGCCGAGGTTGTTGTCGAGTGCATTCGGCCGATCCAGCAGCGAACCAGGATGTTCCTCGATGATCCGGCACAACTGGACAAGCTGCTGGCCCTTGGGGCGCAGAAGGCCGGCGTGATCGCCGAGGAGACCCTACGGATCGTGCACGATCGGATTGGTTTCCTGCCTCCGACCCTTGATCATTGATGTGGTGACAGGAGTTGGCGGAGCCAATCGAACGACCATCGGCCTCGCGATCGACCTCCCGTCGCCTTGGCGGGAATTTCTGACCATGCGGCGGGCGGCCGCGGGCGACCCGGAGGCCTCCCGAGTCCCGGCGCACCTGACGCTGCTCGGCTCGACCGAGATCGATGACGACGACCTGCCGGCCATCGATCGTCACCTGATCTCGGTCGCGGCGAGGCACGAGCCGTTCACGTTGTTGCTTCGGGGGACCGGGACCTTCCGGCCGGTGACCCAGGTGGTGTTCGTCGCCGTTGCCGCCGGGATCAGCCAGTGCGAGCGGCTGCATCGCGCGATGAGGTCCATCCCCGCAACCCTGCGCCCGCAGCGTTTTCCGTACCACCCGCATGTCACGGTTGCTCAGGACGTCCCGCCAGCCCAGCTTGACGCCGTGTTCGAAGATCTCGCGGGATTCCAGGCCAGCGTTCCGGTCACCGAGTTTACGTTGTTCGAGCATGGGCAGGATGCTCGTTGGAAGGAGCAGCGCGTGTATCCCCTCGGCGGGTCATGGTCGCCCTCCGTGAGCGACTGGCGACCGTAGATGCCTTCGTGGATCGAGCGCCCCATCGCCGGGGTCACGAGGGTCGGGATCGCCCTCCGGAAGCGGTTCTCTCCCGTTGATCACCTCTGGCGGGCGTGGGTGCGCTCCGAGGAGGTCAACGTCGGCCGGCTCGCGGCCGCGACGGCGTACTACGGGTTCTTTGCGATTCTCGCCGTCGCCGTCACCGGGTTTGCCGTGCTCGGGCAGGTGTTCCAGAACAACACCCTCGTCGTTGACGCGATCAGTGCGTACCTGAAGGAGAACCTTCCACAGCTGGAGACCCGGCAGCTGATCGCCAGCGCCGGGAAGCTTGGGATCGTCGCTGGGTTCGCCCTGATGTTCGCAGGGGTCGCCTGGGTGGAGAACCTCCGATCATCGCAGCGCGCCCTCTGGAGACTCCAGCAGCAGCCGGGCAACCTGGTGGTCAGATGGCTGGTGGACTTGGGCGTGCTCATCGGGCTCGGTCTGCTGTTGCTGATCTCGGTGTCGGTCTTCGCCGGAGTGCAGGACCTCCTGCTGCGCCTCTCGGACAGCGCGGAACACTCCTTGATCCGGATCGTCCTGGGAGGTTCGAATGTGCTGCTCGGAGGGCTGGTCGATCTGCTGCTCGGGGCGGCCCTGCTGGTCGGCGTGCCCCGGGTGCGGATGCC
>JAFGOK010000694.1 GCA_016926535.1 Micromonosporaceae bacterium
CGCCCCGTTGGGGCCGATGACGGCGTGTCGGGCGCCGGTGGGGATCTCCCAGGTCAGGTCGTCGACGGCGGCCAGCCCGCCGAAGCGGTGGGTCACCTGTTCCAGGGCCAGCAGCGGGTTCATCGGCGGCCTCCGGCGGGTGGGGCGACTGCTGGTCTGGATGGTGCTCGGCGTAGCAGGTGCTGGTAGGCCACGAGGACGAAGACGGCGCCGAGCAGGGCGGTGGCGTGGCCGGAGGTGACGGCGCCGAGCAGGTCCCGGACGGCGACGATCCCGACGGCTGCCGTGATGGTGGCGGTCAGCCGGCCGCGGCCGACGGCGCACGCGAGCAGCGCGGCGCAGGCGACGTCCATGCCGAGGTCGGCGGGGCCGATGTATCGGTGGGCGTCGGCGAGCAGCGCTCCGGCGGCCCCGGCGATCCCGGCGGCGAGCAGGTGGGCTGTCAGGAGGTCCCGGGTGGTGCGTCCGCCCAGGGCGGCCAGTCTCGGCTCGTGGTCGGCGATGGCCCGCCACCGCAGCCCCACCTGCGTGCGGGTGATCCATCCGGCGGCCAGCAGAAGGGGGCAGGCCACGGCGAGGACGCAGAGGTACAGGTGCCCGTCCAGGCGCAGTTCGCCGAGGCCGGGCACGGTCATCGGGGGGAGGGTCAGTCCCTCGTCGCCGCCCAGGAGGGTACTTTTGGCGACGGCGATGGCGGCCAGTTGCCCGACGGCGAAGGTGATCATCAGGTAGATCACGCCGCGGGTGCGCAGCACCACCGGTGCGGTGGCAACGGCCAGCATCACCCCGGCCAGGATCCCGGCGGCCAGGTGCGGGGCCGCTCCTGTGGTACCGGCCTGGGCGAGCAGGGCGGCGGTGTAGCCGCCTGCGGCGAGGTAGGCGGTCTGCCCGAATGACGGCAGTCCGCCGATGCCGACCAGGTGGGTGCTGGCCGCGAGGAGGGCGAGGATCAGGGCGTTGCTGGCCAGGGAGATGGTGTAGCCGTCCACGAGCCAGGGCAGTCCGGCGCTGGCGGCGACCGCTGTCGCCCAGATGGCCGGTCCTACGATTCGGCGTGGCGGCCCGGTCGGCGCCGTGGCGCGGATCCGCGTGAGGTGACTGGTGCTCATCGAAGCCTCACCTGCGGACTGGTTCGGTGGGCAAGGACCAGGACCACGACCATGACGGTGAACAGGGCGAATGGGGCGGCCAGGGGTGCGGCCAGGACCCCGGTGGTCTGGACCTGGCCGACGAGCAGGGCGGCGGCGAGGGTGGTCAGGACGCCGCCGGTACCGCCGATGACCACGACGACCAGGGACAGGGCCAGCACGGTGGTGTCGATGCCGGGGGCGGGACCGAGGATGGGGGCGCCGAGCACCCCACCGGTTGTGGCCAGGGCTCCGCCGACGGCGAATGCCCCGGTGCGGACCCGGGTGGGGCGGATGCCGGTGGCGGCGGCCATCCGCGGGTCGGCGATCACCGCCCGCAGGGTCATGCCGGTGGTGGTGTGTCGCAGCATCCAGTGCAGGCCGACGGCCACGACCGCGCCGACGATGATGAACGCCAACCGGTAGACGGGGTAGCCCATGGCACCCAGGTGGACCGATCCATCCAGGACGGTCGGGGGTGGTACGGGGCGGGGGGCCGCGCCGAACAGGGTGGTGCAGGCGTCGGCGGCCAGGAGGGACAGGCCCATGGTGACCAGGGCCTGGCTCAGGTGGCCCTGGTCACCGGTCAGGGGGCGGGTCAGGTGGTCGAGGAGGACGCCGCCGCTGGCCCCGAGCAGGGTGGCTGCGGCGACGGCCAGCCCGAGGGCGGGAAGGCCACCGTCGGCCATGCCTGCGGCCAGGTAGGCGCCGGCCAGGTAGAGGCTGCCGTGGGCGAGGTTGAGTATGCCCATGACCCCGTAGATGAGGGTCAGTCCGGCGGCGACGGTGAACAGCAGCAGCCCGAAGGCCAGGCCGTCCACCCCGGTGGCGACGAAGGTTGCGATCATGGTGGCCTTCCCTGGCCTGTGGATTGTGGTTGGCCGGTCAGCGGGTCGGGCGGCGGCCCAGGGTGGTGATCAGGGGGTACTGCCAGGTCAGTGTTTCGGGGTTGACCATGGCCTCACGCACGGCCAGCAACTGGTTGAGGTCCATGCCCGCATCCAGGAGCGACGCTTCCAACTGCTGGGAGTTGGACTGGTGCAGCAGGCAGCCGGGCTCGCCTCCGTACCACAGGCGGTGGGCTGCCACGGCCTGGACGTCGACCAGACCGGCGGTGCGCATCGCCGTGGGGACACGACGCGCCCAGGCGGCGTCGGCGCCCCGGTTCGCGATGAGGGTGGTCAGGGCGCGCTGGTAGGCGATGAACGCCTCCGTGGCCTCGGGGCTGGGCAGGTGCAGGGTCAGGTCGTCGGGGTGGGTGAAGTCCCACTCGGAGATCACTACCCAGCCACCGGGTTTCGTCGCGGCAACGAGGCGGCCGAGGACCGCCTGCCGGGCGGGCAGATGGGTGAGCACGAGGCGGGCGTGGACCAGGTCGTAGTGGTCGGGTTCCAGGTCGGCGGTGCGGATGTCGTCGGTGACGATGGTGATGTTGTCGCCGGCGGGGACGTGCTGGGGTTTGATGTCCAGGGCGGTGACGTGCCCGGTGGCACCGACCTGGTCGGCGAGCCAATGGGTGATGCTGCCGGCGCCGGGGCCGACGTCCAGGCAGCGCCAGCCGGGGCGGATACCGAGGGGGTCGAGGGCCGCGACGCTGTCGGGATCCATGATCCCGGCCAGCATGTGGACCTGGTTCGCGGCGTCGGGGGTGTCGTTGTCGAAGCCGTAGGGACTGTCAAGCTGGTGGGCGAGGACCATCGGGGTGGCGTTCACGGACGGGGTTCCCTTTCGTTCGGTGCCGGAGGTCAGTTGCCGAGGGTGGTCAGGGTCTGGACGACGACGTTGGCGCGGCCCCGCCCGTCCTGGGCGACCTTGCGCAGGTACCAGGGCTGGATCGGGGTGTGCTGGCTTGACCAGCGCCAGGTGCCCCTGGGGCTGTCGATCTGTCCGACCTTCCCGATCGCGGTGTTGATCGCTTCGGGGGTCGGGGTGGCCCCACCTGTGCTGGCGGCGGCGATGGCCTGGTCGAGCAGGAGCGCGGCGTCCCAGCCGGTGACGTGGAACAGGTGGGGCGAGGCCCCGGAGTGGGCCTTGGCGTAGGCGGCGGCGAACGCCCGGTTCGCGTCGTTGTCGAGGTCGGAGGCGTAGTCCAGGACGGTTTGGATGCCGTCGGCGGCGGTGCCCTCGGCCTCCAGCAGGCTCTCGTCGGTCAACATGCCGTAGCCGTAGAGCGGGATGCGGGATCCCAGGCCGGACTGGGCGTACTGCTGGACGAAGGCGGTGGCGGCGGCCCCGGCGTAGAAGGCGTAGACGGCCTTCGCGTCCGACGCGGCGATCTTGTTGATGTAGGGCAGGTAGTTCGTGGTCCCGGGCCAGGGGGTCCAGGCCGTCTTCCCGCCGTCGTTGGCGAGTTTGCCGCCCGCGGAGGTGAACGCCTCCGTGAAGCCACCGACCTGGTCCCAACCCCCCTGGTAGTCGGGGCCGATCGCGTACACCGGTCCGTTGACCGTGGTGCGCAGGTAGTCAGCGATCGCGGCACCCGGCTCCCGCGACAGCCAGGAGGTGTGCCAGATGCGGGAGATGTCTTTGAGGGTGGAGGCCCTGCCCCCGGTGCCCACGAACGGGATCTTCGCTTCGGCCAGCATGGACTGTAGGCCCAGCAGGGAGTCCACGGTGGTGGTTCCGACCAGCACGTCGACGTGCTCGGACTGGATGAGCCGCTTGCCGCTGTTGACCGCGGTCTGTTTCCCGTCGCCCTCGTCCGCGACGGTGACCGTCACCGGGTGGCCGCCCAGCTTGCCGCCGTGGGTGTCCAGGTAGAGCTGGAACCCGTCCTTGATCTCCGGGCCGTAGACCTTGTAGACGCCTGACTGCGGGATGAGTAGCCCGATCCGGATCGTGCCGGAACGCCGGTCGTGGTCGGTGCCGAGGCTGCTGCCCGAGCAGCCGGCCACGGCGAGGAGCACGGACAGGACAGTGGTCGCGGTCGTGAGTCTGCGGGCCTGGCGAAGATATCCGCGTCTGAGGTGCACAGTGGTCCTTTCTCGATACGGTCGGGGTGGTCAGGAACTAGGTCGTCGAGTGGGGAGTCGTCGCCTGTCTAGGGCGTGTTCGACCAGGACGGTCAGGATCGCCGCGACGTCTTCGCGTTCTCGCACGTCGGCGCGTATCAGGGGCACATCCGCCGCCAGGACCAAGGCCTCGCGCACATCGGCGACATCGTGGACGGGCTGCCCGGAAAAGGTGTTGGCCACCACCACATAGGGCAGGTGGCGGGCTTCGAAGTAGTCCAGGGGACCGAAACTGTCGGCCAGGCGGCGGGCGTCGACCAGAACGACCGCGCCGATGGCGCCTCGGGCCACCTCGTCCCACATGAACCAGAACCGCTGCTGGCCTGGGGTACCGAACAGGTAGAGAATCAGATGTTCTTCGAGGGTGATCCGCCCGAAGTCCATCGCCACGGTCGTGGTGGTCTTGCCCGGAATGCTGGAGGCGTCGTCCACGCCGATGCTGGCCGAGGTGAGGATCACCTCGGTGGTCAGCGGGGGGATCTCCGAGATCGACCCGACCATTGTGGTCTTGCCAACCCCGAAGGGACCCGCGATGACGATCTTCACCGACAGCGGCGCGGGGCCATGGTGGGCGTGGACTGGTCCCTGGCCGGCGACGGCGACCTGGTCGAGACTCACGGCCGGCGTTGGGAGGGGACGAGGGTCTGGCCGCAGGCGTGGATGAACTGACCGGCCTCGACGGCGACCTGCCCCATGTTCGCCGTCGAGGTGGTTAGCAAGGTCAACAGGGCGGTGTCGTCGATCCGCATCAGGAGGAGGCTGCCTTCCTCCATGCCGATGAGGATCTCGGTGACTGCCCCGCCGCGCATGTCATGGCAAATGGGGGTGGCCATGGCGGACATTCCGGAGGTGACCGCCGACAGGCGGTCGGCGGCGGCCTCTTCTAGGTCCCGGCTGGTGGCGATCTTCAGGCCGTCGGAGGCCACGGCAACGGCGTGGACGATGTCGCCGTGCTCGCACAGCCGATCCAGGAGGAACCCCCACCTCTGGGGGTCGCGGACCGGCGGCTGGGTAGGTGGATAGGTCATGGTTACCGCTCCTCATGTCTGACGCGGACGTACGGGGTCTTGAGGCCGGCGGCGCGCAGGCCGTCGTACAGGGACGCGATCCGGCGACTGGTGGCCGCCGTGTCGGCGGGCGGTTGGGGACGTCGCGCCCGGTCGGGGGCGGTGATCGCCTCGATCACAAGGGCGCCTGGCTGGCGCACCGGCAGCCCTCCGGCGGTGGTGCGGGCCGCAACAGGCGGCTGGGCGAACAGCTCCGCGGCCCGCTGCCAGCGCGGCTCGACCATCGGCGTGGGCGCACCCCCCGGGCGCGGGCGGGTGAACCAACTAGTGACCTCTTCGAAGATCACCGGCTTGATCGGTTCGACCGGGGCGGTGACCGGCTGCGCGGCCGGCAACGGCCACGAGGGCGGCGGGGTCGCGGACAGCGCCGCGACCGGGGGTGCGGCGGGAACCTGGGGCAGGACGGCGGTCACATTCGCCTCGACC
>JAFGOK010000146.1 GCA_016926535.1 Micromonosporaceae bacterium
TGGTACTTGCCGCTGTCGTTCCGGTCATCGTCCTTGCGAAAATTATGCCAGCGGATCAGATTGCCGGCTGGACGATCATTGTGACTCTCCCGCTGATTCCACTATTCATGGTCCTGATAGGACTGCACAGCCAGCGGGCCAGTAGCAGGCGGTTTGCCATGCTGTCACGCCTGTCCCACCATTTTCTCGACGTCGTCTCGGGATTGCCGACGCTGAAGGCGTACCGCAGGACGGCGGCGCAGGAAACGACGATCCGCACGGTGACCAACGCCTACCGGAGCATGACCATGCGTACCCTGAGGATCGCCTTCCTGTCCTCCTTCACTCTGGAGTTGGTCGCCACCCTCTCGGTGGCGCTCGTCGCTGTCGGTATTGGACTTCGCCTGGTCTCCGGAACCCTCGATTACCCCACCGCGCTGCTCGTGCTCATCCTCGCGCCGGAGGCCTACGCCCCGATCCGCCAGGTCAGCACCAACTTCCACGCCGCGACCGAAGGGCTGGCAGCGGCGAGCGACGTGTTCGTGGTCCTTGAGACACCGGTGCCGGCTCAGCGAGGGGGAACCGCGCTTCCGGATCTGGCAAGGGCACCGATCAGCCTGGTCGATCTGACCGTCCGGTACCCAGAGCGTTCCTCCCCAGTTTTCAGCAATCTCAACCTCAGCGTCGCCCCCGGCGAGATCGTCGCCCTGACCGGCCGGAGCGGCTGCGGCAAGTCCACGATCCTCGCGGCGCTCATGGGCTTCATCGAGCCTGAGCGCGGCCGGGTCATGATCGGATCAACTCCCCTCGCTGACCTGGACCTGGTCGCGCTACGCCGGAGCATCGCCTGGGTCCCGCAGCGGCCGTGGCTGTTCTCCGGAACGATCATGGACAACATCAGGCTCGGACAACCCGAGGCATGCCCGGAGGCCGTTCGCCTGGCCGCGAGAGCCGCCGGAGCAGAGCGCTTCATCGACGAGCTTCCAGACGGATTCGCGACCGTCCTCGCCGAGGGTGGCGGTGGGCTCTCCGCCGGGCAGCGCCAGCGACTGGCCCTGGCCCGCGCATTTCTCCGGGATGCACCACTGGTACTGCTCGACGAGCCGACGGCGAACCTCGACGGCGAGACAGAGGCGGGAATCCTGCGCGCGGTGCGCTCACTGACCCGGGGCAGGACCGTCATCCTCGCGGCCCATCGCGCGGCCCTGACCGGCCTCGCTGACCGGGAGGTGCCGCTGTGATGGTCCCGGAACCCGCTCCGATCCGGCCGCGCGGCTGGCCGCCAATCCAGCCGCCCAGCTGGCCGCCCAGCTGGCCGCGCATGCTCGCCCGAGCCTGCCGCCCGTCAGTGCTCCGTCTGGCTCTGGCCGTCATCGCAGGCGTCGCGGCCTCCGGAGCGAGCATCGGCCTGATGGCAACGTCGGCCTGGCTCATCTCGCGAGCCTCGACCCATCCACCGGTACTCCACCTGATGGTGGCGATCGTCGCCGTTCGGGCCTTCGGGCTGAGCAGGGGGGCCTTCCGGTACGCGGAACGGCTGCTCGGGCACGACGCGGCGTTGCGGGTGCTCGCGGACCTGCGGGTCAGTACCTACCGCACGCTGGCCAGGATCTCCCCGGCGGGGTTGGGCGCCACCAGGCGCGGCGACCTGGTCTCCCAGTTCGTCTCAGATCTGGATGCCGTGCTGGATGTGCTGGTCAGGGTGATCCTGCCGTACGCTGTCGCGCTCGGGGTGGGGCTGTGTTCCGTCGCCCTGACAGTGACGCTATTCCCGCCTGCGGGCCTCGCCCTCGCCTGCGGGCTGGTCGTCGTCGCATTCGCGGTACCCGCGACTCAGGCCCGGGCAAGCAGGGCGTCGGCGGGACGGGTGTCGCCGCTGCGCGGCGAGCTGGCTGCCGGCACCGTTGATCTTCTGCATGGACTCGCCGACCTGACGGCCTGCGGCGCGGTCGAGGAACGCCTGAGTCAGCTCGTCGCGACAGACCGTCGGCTGCGCGTTGCGGAGACCCGGGCCAGCGGCACCGCCGGGGTCGGCGCCGCGCTGACGACCATGGTCGCCGGTTGCTGCGTCGCGGTCGGGCTCGCTGCCGGGGCCGTTGCCGTGCATGCCGGAACCCTTGACGGGGAGTTGCTCGCCGTCGTGACGCTGACTCCTCTGGCCGTCTTCGATTCCATCGGGAACCTCCCGGTGGCTGCCGCCCGGCTGGGCGCGGCGCGTGCGGCCTTGCGCCGCGTCGCAAGCACCCTGGCCGCAGAGGATCCGACGCCAGAACCGGCGTCCCCCGCCCTGCCCTCCAGCGCGGCCGGCGGCCGGCATGTCGTCGAGTTACATGGGGTACATGCCTCGTGGACCCCGGATCGGCCGGTCCTGCGGGGGGTTGACCTGAGGCTGCTGCCAGGTCGGCGAGTCGCGCTCATCGGCGCGAGCGGTGCTGGGAAGAGCACGATCGCAGCCCTGCTCGTCCGCTTCCTCGACCCCGTGGCCGGTTCAGTGACCATCGACGGTATTGATTTTCGAGATATTCCAGCTGATGAGATCCGGCGGCTGATCCGGCTCTGCGACGACGAGGCCTACCTGTTCGACTCCACGATCGAGGCGAACCTCCGGATCGGTCGCCCGGAGGCGACAGCGGAGCAGCTTCGCGAGGCATTGGCCGCAGCGCGGCTGCTTGAATGGGTGGAAACCCTCCCGGACGGGCTGTCGACCTTGGTCGGCGAGCACGGCGTCCGTTGCTCGGGTGGCCAGCGCAGGAGGCTCGCCCTGGCCAGAGCGCTCCTCAGCGAGGCGGCGGTGCTCGTCCTCGACGAGCCGACGGAGCACCTGGACGAGCCGACAGCCCAAGCGGTCCTGCGTGACCTGCTGGACGCAACCACCGGCCGGACGACCCTCCTCATCACCCATCGCACGGCTGGCCTGGAGGCATTCGACGAGATCGTCCTGCTTGACAGCGGGATCGCCACCATCCAGCCCCTCAGTGTTGTCGATGCGTAGGGCCAACGGCCCTTTCTTCTTGTCTCGCCGCAACACAGAGTGGAGCCTGTGATTCCCGCCTGTTCGGTGATTCCACGGCGGCACACCTCAGGCCAGTGCGGTTCGCACCAGTACTTTCCACAGGGGAGGCACCATGGAGGGCGCCCAGTATCCGGTTGTCGTCGGCATCGACGGCTCAGCCTCGAGTAGGGGTGCCCTCCGCTGGGCCGCTGCCGAAGCCTCCGCCCGGGGTCTTGCCCTCCGGATCATCCATGCCGCCCGGTCTGCGGAGCCGGAGTTGTGGTCTGCGGCCCGTGCGATGATCGCTGACGCGGTCTCCACCGCGAGAAAGGCGCAGCCTGGCCTAGTCGTCTCCGGCGATGTGATTGACGGCAAGCCCGTCAACGAGCTGTGCGCGGCCTCAGAGCGAGCAAACCTGCTGGTCGTCGCCAGTCGTGGCATCGGCGGGTTCGACGGCCTGCTACTTGGCCCGGTCAGCGCCCAGGTCGCCCTGCATGCCAGCAGTGCCGTCACCATCATCCACGGCGCGGAGGCCATGGCGGAGAGCATCCCCGACCATGCCGCGCAGCTGCCTGTCGTGGTCGGGGCGGACAGTTCGCACGAGTCCGAGCTGGCGATCGGTGCCGCCTTCGAGGAGGCGAGCGTCAGGGAAGCGCCCGTGCTCGCCCTTCGGGTGTGGAGACCGCCGCTGGTCGCGTACCGGGGCAAGGTCAGCCATTCGAAGGTCGACCACCGGACCATTGAGCAGGCGGCCGCTCACACCCTCTACGAGTCGGTGGCACGCTGGCGCACGAAGTACCCGGACGTCGCGGTCGAGACCCGGGTGGTCGCGGACAGCCCTGCTGGTGCCCTTGCCCTGGCGTCGGCCTCTGCCCAACTCGTCGTCGTCGGATCACGCGGTCACGGCAGCTACCCCGGGCCGAGGCTCGGTGCGACGACCAGCCAGCTCATTCACCACGCCCGCTGCCCGGTCATGCTCGTCCGCGCCAGGAGTGACCCGCAGTCTGTTGGCTCCTGACCTGGAGCTCAGGCAGGCTCCCAGAGCTGTATTTCCACAGTGTCCGGACGTTTGACCGGGGGAACCAGCAGCGGCGTCCCGAAGCGCTGCCAGGTGATGACCGGCGCCAGCCCGACTTCCTCGATCGCGCCCAGCACCGCCTCCATCAGCTCGTACTCGCGGAAGCGGCAGCTCGCCGGCGACGGCCGGTCAAGCAGCGTGACCGACTCAACACAGAAGTGGTAGCCGCTCCGGCCGCGAGCGACGATCGGATCGATCCGGTCGGCCGAGCCGTCACTGCTCAGCGGCTGGGGACGGGCAGCACTCTTGCCGGGGGCCTTGAACAGGGTCGCCCATCCAGCATCGATAGCCTTGATCAGCGCGATCCGGACCTCTTCCGTCCTTGCTGCGTCCGCTGCGTCCGCTGCGTCCGCTGCGTCCGCTGCGTCCGCTGCGCTGGAAGCGGCGACGGCCTCCGGCTGGTCCGGCTCCCCTGGCCCGGTCGCATCGACCCGCTCAAACGGCACCAGCCCGTACGCGATCCGCGCCTCCGGAAAGTGCAGCGGCGCGCCCCGGTGCTCCAGCACCAGTTCCTCCATCGCAAGGATGCCCCCCATGAGCTCTTCGGCCACCTCGCTGGCTGGCGGATCCAGATCGGGATCCCACAGCCGTTCAAAGAACTCTTGCGTTTCCGGCGCGACCCTCACGCCCTCGGGCGCACGCGGATCACGACGCGGGACCATCACCCGATTCGGCCCGCGCTCCCAGCAGGCGAAGAAGCTGTCCCGAATCTGGGCTCCGCTGCCGGTCAACTCACTGATCAGAGCATTGACAGCGCCTCGTGGATTCCGGAGGTTCCCGATCCTCGCATGGAACAGGTGCTCGTGCACGAAGGGCTCGCTGGTCTTGAACGGTGAGACTCCGGTGTCCCCGCGGGCTGGAGAGTTTCCCAGAGCACGGACCCAGCGGTAGGCCTGTCGCAACTGGGAATCGGTCAGACCGGGCAGGAAGCTCATTGAGACGATCAGGTCCTCAGCGGGACCCATGCCTTCGAACACTGGGTTGTCCAGGCCGTCTCGGGGCACGGAGCGCGGACGATTGGAAGTCATGTATCGAAGTCTCCCACTCTGCCAGAACGCGTTGACGCCGAGCTGATATCAACACCTACCGCTACTGCGCGCACCTCCGGCTACACTCAGCGCACCACTCTCCCATGTAGCCCAAAGAGTGGTACAGCGCCTCACCCGGTCAGCATCCGACGGAGGCTTCGTGGTATCCGACATGAACGCTCTGGTCAGTCAGGTGGCGGACGCCATCTCAGCGGGCCTCATCCTGGCGACCAAAGACGGCGAGACACTGTGGCACAACGCGACCTCGGCGACCATCCTCGGTGACATCGCGGTGCCGCGCCTAGTCCAGGCAGGTGTTCTCGCGGACGGCCCGCCGGTCGATCTCGAACTGCCCTCGGCCCAGATGCCTCTTGACTGTCCATTGGGGAAGACTGGAAGACAGTGGATCAGAGCCAGCTGCCAGCGACTGGGCAACCTGCTGCTCTATGAGATCAGCGATCGAACGGAAGTCCGGAGGGTACAGGAGGAGCTGACCCATCTCGCTGATCATGATCCCCTCACCGGCCTCGTCAACCGGCGGGTGCTGACCGCGCGGCTGACCGAGTTGCTCCGCGAACCCCGCGACAGTTCCAATGCTGGCGGCCTGCTCATCATTGACATCGACAACTTCAAGGACATCAACGACGTCCGCGGTCACGCCGTCGGCGACGAGGTCATGCGATCCCTCGCCCGGCTGCTGCGCGAAACCCTTCCCGGCTCCGCGGTCCTCGGCCGCTTCGGGGGCGACGAGTTCGGCGTCGTGCTGACCGAGGAGGGCTCTGCGGAGACACTCGCGATGGCGGAGTTGCTGTGCAACGTCGCCGCCAGCACCCCCCTGGTGGTGTTCGGAGAGGCGCTTCGGGTCACCCTCAGCGTCGGCGCTGCTCCGGCGGATGGGGAACGCGACTGTGAAGTGCTCTTTGGCAATGCCGACCTGGGTCTCTACGAGGCGAAGACGGCCGGCCGCAACCGAGCCCGGCTGTTCGCGCAGGAGCAGTATCGCCACGCTGTCCAGCGGGTCAACGTCGTCCGCCGGGTCCGGGAGGCTCTCTTGAACGGCAGCCTCGGGTTGGACGCCCAACCGATCGTCGACCTGACGACCGGGGAGACCACCAGCTACGAGCTGCTGGTCAGACTGCGAGACGGGGTGTACCCGACCGTCGGCCCGGCCGATTTCCTCCCAACCCTGGAACGCGGTGATCTCGTCCGGGAGCTTGACCGGTGGGTCATCGGAAAGGCAACGGAGGCCCTGGCCAGCCCAGCGGCGCGGACGTCAGGGCTCAGCCTTGACGTCAACGTCTCAAGCCGGTCCATGGACGACCCGACGTTCGGGGAGTGGGTGGTCGCGCAGCTTCACGAGCACCACGTCGACCCGAGCCGCCTCGGATTGGAGATCACCGAGACCACCGCGATCAGCAATCTCGACGCGGCCCGGCGGCTGGCGACGACCCTGCGGACCGCCGGATGCCGGTTCAGCCTCGACGATTTCGGCGCTGGCTTCGGGTCGTTCGTTTACCTGAAGAACCTGCCGTTCACCACAGTCAAGATCGCGGGCGATTTCGTGCGTCAGGCCGACACGAGTGGGGCCGACAGCGTCCTCGTCGACGCCGTCGTCCGGGCGGCGACCGGGCTTGGCATGACGACGGTCGCGGAGTATGTCGATCGGGAGGCCCTGGTCTCAGCGCTGCGGGACCTCGGGGTCGATCGCGGTCAGGGGTACTACCTCGGCCGGCCAGCTGCGCTGGACCGGCTCATGCACGACCCGCAGGCCACTACCCAGCCGCTGCCCCGAGGATGACCGCGGACTGCTTGGCGATGGGATAGCCGATGACGTCCGCGACCACCGCGGTGATGTTGTCCGGGCCGCCACCCTCCAGTGCCAGGTCGACCAGGCGGTTGACGCACGAATCGAGATCATCGACCTCCCGCAGCGTCGCACCGATGGTCTCGAAGTCCACCACGCCTGACAAACCATCGCTACACAGCAGATACCGGTCACCGGGGCAGGCCGGATAGACGGTGTACTCCGCGGCCATGTCCGCTCCCTGGAGCACCTTGGTCACCAGGAACCGCTGAGGATGGGTGTCAGCCTCCTCCGGCGTGATATGCCCATCGTCAACCAGCATCTGAACGAATGTGTCGTCCCTGGTTATCTGGGAGAGTTCTCCGTCCCGGAGGACATAGGCCCGAGAATCGCCAATGTGCACGAGGATGAGCTCACCCCCGGTCAGCAACAGCGCCGTCAGGGTCGTTCCCATGCCCCGGCGAGACGGCTCGGCCTCGACTGCATCCCTGATGTGCAGGTTCGCCCGATCGAGCGCGCCCCGCAGCTCCTCGATCGCCGCCCCAGCGAGCACGGGGCCGGAGAAGGCCGCCCCTGCTGTCGTTTCCCCGTCCGCGGCCTCACCGAGGAAGGGTTCACCAGGGAACGGCTCCTCGTCGAGCGGCGCGATCGCGGCAATGGCGATGGCGCTGGCCAGATCGCCCGCTGCCATGCCGCCCATGCCGTCGGCGACAGCGAGCAGGCGCGACCCTACGTACGCGGAATCCTGGTTGCCCCGCCGCACCAGGCCCTGATCAGTCCGTGCGGCAAACCGCAGCTGCGGCGGTGCGGCCATGCCCATAGCCGGATCATTCCCCATGGTGGTCAGCCCGCCTCCTCATCCTGCCCTTCTGAGTATGAACCTATGCGTTGCACCGACGGTCTGTCGCGTGGGGTTCCTTCGGCCCGACGCTGCCGATCGACTCGGCACGCGCGTCGGCGTACCGCGTGCCCCGTACCGCGTGCCCCGTACCGCGTGCCCCGTACCGCGTGCCCCGTACCGCGTACCGCGTACCGCGTACCGCGTACCGCGCAACGAATAGTCCATACCGCGCAGGATATTGTGCGGCGGCATCCTGCGTCGCTCAGCATGTATAGGCTGAGTCGATCGTCGGTGACCCGTAGCGGAGGGAGACAACGCCATGGCCAAGGTAGACGCCGTCGTCACCGGAGCCGGAGGCTTCATCGGAGGCCACCTCACCAAGGCACTGCTGGCTGAGGGTAAGACCGTCCGCGCGGTGGACTGCAAACCCCTCGAGCAGTGGTACCAGGCGCACGACGGCGCGCAGAACCTGGTCCGGGACGTGTCCCTCCTTGAGAACTGCCGGGAGGTCATGACCGGAGGCGCCGGCGAGGTCTTCAACCTGGCCGCCGATATGGGCGGTATGGGATTCATCGAGTTCCACAAGGCAGAATGCATGCTTTCGGTGCTGGTCAGCACCCACATGCTGGCCGCTGCCAAGGAAGCGGAAGCCGACAGGTACTTCTACTCCTCCTCCGCGTGCGTCTACGCCGCAGACAAGCAGACCGAGACCGACGTCGCTCCCCTACGCGAGCAGGATGCGTACCCCGCGATGCCGGAGGACGGGTACGGCTGGGAGAAGCTGTTCAGCGAGCGCCTGGCCCGCCACTTCCGCGAGGACTACGGCCTGGCGACGCGGATCGCCCGTTACCACAACGTCTATGGCCCGAGCGGCACCTGGACCGGGGGCAGGGAGAAAGCTCCAGCCGCTGCCTGCCGAAAAATCGCGATGGCGGTGCTGACCGGCGACAAGGCAATCGAGATCTGGGGCGACGGGGAGCAGACCCGGTCATTCATGTACATCGATGACTGCATCAAAGGTACGCTGATGCTCACCCGCAGCGACTTCGTCGAGCCCATCAATATCGGATCCTCGGAGATCGTCACCATCAACGGCCTGTTCAAGATGGTTGCCGACATCGCAGGCGTTGACGTGACATACAGGCATATCCCGGGCGCGCTCGGGGTGCGCGGGCGCAACAGCGACAACACCCTCATCCAGAAGGAGTTCGGCTGGGAGCCGTCGATCCGGCTGGTCGACGGTCTGGAGCGGACCTATCGCTGGGTCTACGACCAGGCAAAAGCGCAGCTTGAAGGCCGCCCCTTCACCAACTGACCAGTGATTGGGGAGTCAGTGATCAAGCGGGTTGACGTCCTCGGCGTCGGGGTCTCGGCGATCAACATGGACATGGCGATCGCCGAGATCTCCCGCTGGGTTGATGAGGGAGCCCACCACTACGTCTGCGTTACCGGTGTTCACGGGGTGATGGAGTCGCAGCGCGATCCCGAGCTCAAACGGATCCACAACGAGTCCGGGCTGACGACGCCGGACGGCATGCCGATGGTCTGGGCTGGGAAGAAGGCCGGGGCAACCTGGATGAGCCGGGTCTACGGCCCGGATCTCATGCTGAGGGTGCTGGCGCACGCCGCGGAGCGCGGCTGGCGGTGCTACCTCTACGGCGGCAACGAGGGGGTGCCGGAGCTGCTGGCGCAGCGGCTGACCGAGCGCTTCGACGGGCTGCGAATCGTCGGGACGTACTCTCCACCGTTCCGGCCACTGACCAGCGAAGAAGACGAGGCAATCGTCGAAAGGATCAATGCGAGCGGGGCGGAGCTGGTCTTCGTCGGACTCTCGACCCCGAAACAGGAACGGTGGATGTCAGCCCAGGTCACCCGCCTGACCGCGAACGCGCTGTTCGGCGTCGGGGCGGCGTTCGACTTCCACGCCGGGCTGATCCCGCAAGCGCCACCGTGGATGCAGCGGCACGGCCTGGAGTGGTTCTACCGGCTGACGAAAGAGCCGAAACGACTGTGGCGACGCTATCTGCGCAACAACCCGGCGTTCGTCACCCGGATCGCCGTGCGCCCTCCCCGGCTACGCAGCTGATCCTGACCCTCCCGCGCCGGCCACCACATAGCATCCTGGAGAGGGCACGATGGCCATAGCGCCCGGAGGCGAGTATGGATCATTTCAGCGATGCCGGAAGGCGGCGCGATCGGCTGGCCGTCGCCTTTGCCCTGATCGCCGGGTTCATGGTGGCCGAGATGGTGATCGGTCTCGCCGTCGGATCACTGGCCCTGCTCTCCGACGCAGCGCACCTGCTGACCGACGCCGGAGCGATCCTGCTGGCCCTGGCCACAGCATGGTTGGCGACCCGCGAGCGGAGAGGCTACACCTTCGGTCTCAAGCGGGCGGAGATCGCCTCAGCCTTCATCAACGGGGTGACCCTGCTGGTGCTCGCCGCCTGGCTCGGCTACGAGGCGGTTCTTCGGCTGATCGCACCACGAGACGTCTCCGGTATACCAGTCCTGCTGACCGCGCTGGCTGGGATCGTCGTCAATCTGCTGGCGATGACCGTGATGAGAGGCGCGAGCAAAGCAAGCCTGAACGTGCGTGGCGCCTACCTGCACATCCTGACTGACCTGTTCGCCTTCATCGCGACGGCTCTCGCCGGGCTGATCATGGCGCTCACCGGCCTGACCAGGGCAGACGGGGTGGCGACCCTGGTCGTGGTCGCGCTCATGGTGCGATCCGGCCTTCACCTCGTCCGGGAATCCGGGCGCATCTTCCTCGAAGCCGCCCCGGCCGGGATCGATCCGGCGGCGGTCGGAGCGCAGCTGACGACTATCGAGGGAGTCGTTGAGGTTCACGACCTGCATCTCTGGCAGATCACATCCCATGAACTCGCCCTCAGCGCCCACGTGCTCGTCGGGGCGGAGTCCGACTGTCACGCCGTCTGCTCCAGCATTGAGCGGCGGCTGCGCGAGGAGTACGGGCTGTATCACAGCACCGTGCAGATCGACCACGCCGCTGCGCAGGCGGACGCGGCAAGCCATGCCGGGTCATCCTGCGGGGTTTCCAGCAGGAAGCGCTGACCGTCAGGGGCCGGAGCTCCCAGGACGGGAGCTCCGGCGACAATCCGATGGCGGCTTGGATTGTCAGGTTGCCTGCTCTTCCGCGAGGGCCGGAGCAGGACGTGTCTCGGGGATCGCGCCAGAGTGAACGGGTCCGGCGGCTGGCGGCAGATCCACGAGACATGCCCCTAGCCGACCGAGCAGGCTGTGCCGTTGAGCGTGAAGCCGGTCGGGTTGGCGTTCACGCCGCTGTAGCTGGCCTGGAAGCCGAACGAGACCGTACCGCCGCTGGGGATGCTGCCGTTGTAGGAGGCATTGGTCGCCGTGACGCTGGTACCGCTCTGGGTCACGGCAGCGTTCCAGGAGTTGGTGATCTTCTGATCGCCGGGGAA
>JAFGOK010000147.1 GCA_016926535.1 Micromonosporaceae bacterium
CCGTTCATCGCGCTCGGGGTCTCACTGATCATCATGGACGCGACCATCGTCAACGTCGTGATCCCCACGCTGATCACGAGTCTGTCCCTGGACGCGTCGGAGGCCGAGTGGGTGAACTCGGTCTACCCGCTCGCCTTCGCCGCCCTGCTGATCCTGCTGGGACGGCTGGGAGACCGGTACGGCCGCCGCAGACTCTTCCTCGCGGGTCTCGTACTCTTCGGCGCGGCCAGCCTCGTCGCCGCAGGAGCGCAGAGCGGGGGGATCCTGATCCTCGGACGACTGCTCCAGGGCATCGGCGGCGCAATGATCCTGCCAGCGACCCTCGCGACCGTGAACTCGATCTACACGGGCAGGGACCGGGGGATCGCGTTCGCGATCTGGGGCTCGACGATCGGCGGCATGGCTGCGGTCGGCCCGCTGGTCGGCGGCTGGCTGACCACGGATTTCTCCTGGCGCTGGGCATTCCTTATCAATGTCCCCGTCGTCCTCCTGGTGATCGTTGGAACCATGCGGTACGTCCCTGAGACGACCGATCCGAACCCCCCGAAAGGGGCCGATGTCGTCGGAGCGATCACCTCGGTGGTCGGGATGGGGGCCGGCGTCTTCGGCCTGATCGAGGGGCAGCGGTACGGCTGGTGGCGCGCCAGCGAGGACGCGACCTTCGGCGGCTGGGCCTGGCCCTGGACGATCTCGCCGATTCCGCTGGCCTTCGCGGTCTCCGCCGTCGCCCTCACCACGCTGATCCTCGTCGAGGTCACCCGGCGGCGGGCAGGCCGGACCGTCCTGCTCGATCTGTCCCTGTTCAGGATCCGCGGTTTCCGGTACGGCAGCATCGCCGCCCTCATCGTCGCGCTCGGTGAGTTCGGGCTCCTCTTCGCGCTGCCGCTGTTCCTCCAGGGCGCGCGGAGCTACACCGCACTGGAGACCGGCTGGCTCATGCTCGCCCTGGCGCTCGGCACCTTCCTGGTGTCCGGGGCGACCCCGCAGCTGACCCGCCGGTTCGGGGGTCCGGCAGTGGTCGGCCTCGGGCTCGCGCTGGAGGCCGCCGCCGTCGCTGGCCTGGGGCTGACCATCAGCGCGGACGCCAGTGGCGCGGCCATGGCGGGCTGGCTGTTCCTGTACGGCGCCGGGGTCGGGCTCGCCACAGCCCAGCTGACCAGCGTCATCCTGGCAGACGTCCCGGAGGAGCAGGGCGGCCAGGCCTCGGGCATGCAGAGCACCGTCCGGCAGGTCGGCTCTGCCTTCGGCATCGCCATCCTCGGCACGATGCTCATCGTCCTGCTCGGCGGCGGCACCAGTGACCGGCTCTCCGACGTGCCGGGCCTGCCGGCGGCCCAGCGAGAGGCGATCACCGAGGTCGTCAGGCAGTCGGCTGGCTCTGCCATCCCGAGCCTCGCCGCAGCGCCCGGCGGCATCGCCCTCGCCGAGGCAGCCCGGGAAGCGATGATCAGCGCTGCTCGCACGGTCTCATTCACTGCGGCAGGGGTGCTCGTCCTCGGGCTCCTGGCGACTCTCGCGCTACCGAGGAACCGTCGCGGGTCAGAGGGCCAGAGGGGCCAGAGGGGCCAGAGGGGCCAGAGGGGCCAGAGGGGCCAGTCACCGGCCCGGCTGGCCGATCGGCAGTCCGGCTGACGCACTCGGCCGCAGGCTGGTACCGGCAAGCGCGTCGAGTGCCCCGAGGAGCGCCTGCGACTGGGCTTGCCCGCGCACGGCGGTACGGAACCATGCTGGGCCGAGGCCCGGGAAGGTGTCACCCCGCCGGACGGCGATCTGCTGCCCGCGAAGCAGATCCGCGATGTTCCCACCGCCGCAGACGAGGCCGTCGGGGGCACGGACCAGGAGAAACGGGCCGCGCGAGGCTGAAACGCAGTGGAAGTCTCGCGCGACCAGCTCCGCTCGAAGCACTTCTCGCTGCTGGTCAATCCGCCGGGCCCTGGCCGCGGCCGCTAACGCGGCCCGCTCGGTCGCGCAGGCCACCGCAGCGGCCAGCGCCGGGGTCGACACCGCCCAGGGGGGCTGCTGAGCCCGCAGTTCAGCGATGATCGGCGATGGCGCGAGCAGGTACCCGATCCGCAGGCCAGCCAGTCCCCAGGTCTTCGTCAGGCTGCGCACGACGATGAGGCCCGGCACGTCGCAACGGCTGGCGAGGCTGGCCGGCTGGCCCGGCACCGCGTCCATGAAGGCCTCGTCCACGATGAGCAACCGCCCCGGCCTGGCCAGAGCCAGGACGTCGGTGACCCGGTGCAGCACTCCGGTCGGGTTGGTCGGGTTGCCGAGGACCACGATGCCGGCCTCTGCGGGCACAGTCTCCGGATGCAGGACGAAGCCTCCGGCAGCATCCAACACATGCCGCAGCACCTCGTGGCCGGCCATCCGCAGCGCCCGCTCCGGCTCGGTGAACTGCGGGTGGATGACCACCGCCGGCCCGGTGAACCTGCCCAGCGCAGCCCTGGCGATCAGCCCGAAGGCCTCTGTGGCACCCGCTGTCAGCAGGACCTGGTCGGCCGGCCGGCCGTGGCTGGCCGCGATCGCCCGGGTGGCCTCGACGGGGTCCGGATATGCCGCCAGGGTGCGGCAGGCCTGGGCGATGGCCTCGTCCAGCCAGGCGGGGCGCCGCGTCACGCGCACGTTGACCGCGAGATCTACCAGCCCGGGAGCCACCGCCTGGTCGCCGTGGTATGCCAGATCGGCGCTCTCGTCGGCAGTCACGCCGCACAGCCTACGGCGCCCCCTGAGCG
>JAFGOK010000148.1 GCA_016926535.1 Micromonosporaceae bacterium
CGGCGTGCTCGCCTCCGGGGTGTCCGTGACCGGGGCGGGAGTGTCCGGCTGGTTCGCGCCCGCCGCGCTGGTCGGTGGGATGCCGGTGCGGGTCGGCGTTCCGCTGCTCGGCCTGCTGGGTGCCTCCACGGCCTACCTGGGTGGTCTGGTGCTGATGCCAGGGGTGCGGCTGAGCCCGCTCGGCTACGCCAGGCGGCTGCTCGACGGCGTCGCGATCGGCGTCTGCGGCCTGTTTCTCACCTGGCTGCTGCTGTTCCTCGGCGACGGGGTCCGCCCGGCGACCCTGACGGCGGTGGTGGGGTCCTGCGTCGCGTTCTGCGCCATGGTGGTTGCCGGGCTGCGGTCGGCCGCTGGCCGATCGGCGGCGCTCGCCTGCGGGGGCGGGATCGCGCTGTCCATCGCTGGGCTGGCCCACCTGATCGTCGTTCTGGAGTATGGCAACCCGCCGGAGCGGACCGTCGTCTCCGCGACCGCGGTCCTTGTCGGGGCCGCCCTGATCCGCCGGGCGACGGATTCAGTCGTCGCCGGTGGCCCGGTCCTCGATCCGCTCGCCAGCGATACCGGCTTCGGGGGGTACCCGCTCTTCGCCCTGCCCCTGGCGGCCGCCCTTCTCGCCTGGGGATTCGCCCTCGCCAGCCGACGCGACCTCGACGCGACCTCGACCGTCCTGGCCTTCGCAGCCGTCGTGACCGTTGCCGTCAGGGGGGCGGTGGCATCGTCCGATGCCAGGTCCTTCGCCAGCCGGCTCGCGACCAGAGAGGCGCAGTTCCGGTCGCTCTCAGCTGGTTCGACCGATGTGGTCATGATTCTGGATGCGCGGCAAGCGGTGCACTGGCAGTCCCCGGCGGCGGCCCGCCAGCTCGGGCTGTCCGACCAGGACGTCGTCGGCCGGCCCCTGGTCACCCTGGTCCATCCCGAGGACCGCTGGCGGGCATGTCAGCACGTCGCCGGGGCGGTCGCCGGAGCAGGCGAGCGGATCCTTCCCCCGGTCGAGGTCCGGATGCGGGACGGGTTCGGAGCATGGCGGGACGTCGAGTGGCGGATCGTCGACCACCGGAGCATCCCGGCGCTCGGCGCGCTCGTGGTCCACCTGCGCGATGTCGGGGAACGCCGGCAGCTGGAACACCACCTGGAGCGTTCGGCCTTTCTCGACCCGTCGACGGGCCTGCCCAACCGCCGCGAGCTGTGCCGGGTGCTCGGTGAGCGAGGGGAGCCCGGGGTAGTGATGGTGCTCTGCCTGGGCGGGATCGGCAGCGTCAACGACACCTCCGGCCACGGCGCCGGCGAGACCGTCCTGGTTGAGGCTGCCCGCCGCCTCCGGGAGGGCGTCGATCGCGCGGACACGGCCGTCCGACTGGACGGGGCCCGCTTCGCCGTGCTGACGAGCATCGGTGCGGTGCAGGCCCAGTTCCTGGCGGTCAGGCTGCTGGGCCTGCTGACGGCACCGTATCCATTGCCGGGTGGCCCCGCCCGCCTGTCCGCCGGCGCTGGGCTGGCCGAGCACACCCCCGGCCTCGAAGGCGATGAGGTGCTCCGGCGAGCGGAGCTGGCGCTCCGGGGCACCGGCCGGTGGGAGGCGGGCGACGCTGTCGCGTGGTACGACGAGGCGGTCGAGGCAGCCCTGCGCCGCCGGGTCACGATCGAGCAGGCCCTGCCGGAGCTCCTTGACGGTTCGGACCTCGTGCTGCACTACCAGCCGGTCGTCGCGTTGCCTGCGCACCGCCCGATCGGGGTGGAGGCGCGGCTGCTGTGGCGGCATCCGGCACTGGGCGAGATTGCCGCTGACGAGTTCATGCCAGTCGCGGAGCGGCTGGGTCTGGCCGATGCGATCGTCGGTTGGATGCTGCACCGGGCGTGCCGGGCCCTGGCCGGCTGGCTCCGCGACTGGACCGACCTGTGGCTGTCCCTGGATGTGGATCCCGTGCGGCTCGCGGATCCCCGGTTTCTCCCGACGCTGGAGACCGCTCTCTCGAACCACCTTGTCCCGGCATCAAATCTGATCATCGAGGTGGGTGAGGCGGGTCTTACGCCCGCTGGGCCAGGCAGCGGCTCGCACCGGGCCGTGGTGGGGGACCCGGCCGCTGCGGCGCGGGCCGATGTGATCGCCGACCGCCTGGCGGAGCTGCGCTCCCTGGGCGTGCGGATCGCCCTGGACCACTTCGGGACCCTGTCGAACTCCCTCAGCCGGCTCCGGGTGCTACCGATCGATCTTCTCAAGGTCGATCGAGACCTGTTCTGCCAGCCGCGGTCCGCTGCGGATCCTGCTCCGCCGCTCATCGAGGTCGTCGTCCGCCTGGGGGACCAGCTCGGGTTGACCGTGGCAGCGCAGGAACTCCAGACGGAGGCGGATCTGGCGGCGGTGCTCGCGGCGGGCTGCCAGTGCGGGCAGGGCGATGTCATCTGCCCCCCTCTGACGGCAGAGCGTTTCCGGGAGTACCTCGATCGCCGCAATAGCGACTGCCGGAGATGACGGCGAATTGCCGCAGGGTTCTCCCGTTTCGATGGATGCAATTTGCCGATGTCATCTTTCAGTGCTGTCCGAGGAGGGCTCGCCAGCGCCGCCAAACCTAACGGAATCACAGTGCCGCACGTGATCCAGCTTAAGATTCAGTCATTTCTGAGGCCCTTTGCGTGCCGTCGTTGATTTTCCGGTGGCCTGACAGTTGAATTGACGGCGATTCAGTACCGTTCGATCGGTTCACCTATGTGGAGGGAGTGATCCGATGCGCGTCCCGGTCACTGGCCAGGCGGCAGTTCGGCCAGGATCAGCGGGAGTTCCGGTGCACCTGAACTGGGACTATCTGCTGGAGCGCCTGCAGGGCCAGGTTGCCGGAATCACCCATGCCCTGGTTCTGGCCGGCGATGGGCTGCCCATCGCGACGACCGCGCGCCTGTCCCGGGACGCCGCCGACCAGCTGTCGGCGTTCGCCTCCGGACTCGTCTCGCTGACCGGAGGGATCGCCGCGCTGATGAAGGCCGATCCGGTGATTCAGACCATCGTGGATACCAGGGGCGGGTACATCATCGTCATGGGGATTGGGGACGGCTCCGCGCTGGCCGTCCTGGCCACCAAGGAATGCGAGGCCGGCCAGGTGGCAGCCGAGATGGCGGAGCTGATCAACAGTGTGAGCGCAGGGTGAGTAGGGTGATCTCGCTGGGGGCGAAGATCCGCAGAGGGGGCCCCCAGAAGCCGGTCCCCCTGCTGGTGTAGAGCTGGGTCTGGTCCCCGTGCCGGCTCAGCCCGCAGAGCGTCGGCTGGTCGATGCGTACCAGGTAGTGGAATGGCCAGATCTGCCCCCCGTGGGTGTGGCCGGAAATCTGAAGATCGACGCCGTGCCGCACGGCGGCGTCGATCTGCTTTGGCTGGTGGGCGAGGAGCAGGATCGGCAGGTCCGGATCGGCACCGGCCAGCGCCGCGCCGTAGGCCGAGGCCTCGTCCAGGCCGTGGCCCGGCGGCTGCTGCTGCGGGGTGACGCTGGCGCTGAGATCATCGACCCCGGCCACGACCAGCCGGGCCCCGGCCCGCTCGACGATGATGTGCCGGTCGTGGAGGGGCTGCCAGCCCAGCTGCCGCATCCGGTCGAGCCAGCCGTCCGGATCGCCGCTGAAGTACTCGTGGTTGCCCGTCACGTACACCCTGGCTAGGCGGGCCTGCACGGCGGCGAGCGGAGCGGACTGTTCCAGGCGTTGCGCAGCGCTGCCGTCGGCGATATCACCGATATGCGCAACGATGTCTGGTTCGAGGGCGTTGACCGCCGCGACGACCCCGGCGGACCAGCGGGTCCGGTCGATCGGGCCGAAGTGGGTGTCGGTCAGGGCCACGATCCTGACGCCGTCCAGGCCGCGTCCCAGGCGCGGGATCACCACCTCGACGGATCTGACCCGGGGTACCCGCATCGCCTCGGAATATCCCCAGACCAGCAGGGGGACGGCGGCGCTGACGACCGCCGCCGCGACGACCCGGGAGCGGGCCGGGTCGTCGACCCCGGCGGCGGCGAGGCCGAGCCGGAGCACGTTGCCGAGCACCGACCAGGTGAACAGCACCCAGAGCAGGCCGAGGATCGCGTCGCTGGTCCGGGCGGCCCAGTCATGGCGAGGCTCGACGTGACCGAGATAGGCCAGCAGGGGGAAGCCCAGGACGACTGCGGCGGACGTGACCGTCCCGGCGAGGTCGACGGCGGCAGGCCATTGCGTCCCAGCGCCGACGAGCGTCCACCACGGCAGGGCGGTGAGCAGCCCAAGGACCGCAGTGATGGCCAGGCCGAACAGCCCAGCCCGCAGGGACTTCCGTACCGGCACGGCCTGCGCGCGCTGCACCACGTCGCTCGCTGTCAAGGGATCCTCCTCAGCCATGGGCTCTGGCGTACATCAACCACCGAGACGGACGCTGCCATTCCC
>JAFGOK010000695.1 GCA_016926535.1 Micromonosporaceae bacterium
ACCGCACAGTACGCGACGACGGTAACGGCTCCGCCCGCGGCGAACCCGAGACCAGTCGCCACCCCGTCGAGGATGAGCCCGGAGGCCAAGAGGGCCGGAACCGTCGTCACCAGGCTGACGATTCCCGCGATGGCGAGCTTCGACCCCAGGATCTCCGCCCGGGACAGCGGCTTCGCGAGCACGTGCAGCAGCGTTCCGTCGTCGATCTCGGGGCTGAGTACCCCGGTTCCGACGATGAGCGCCGTCAGGGGCACGACGACGGCCATGCCGAAGCCGACCATGACCGTGTTGGCCCCGGCAGGGTCGCTCCCCCCGAGGCTCTCCGCCAGCGCAGCCAGCCCGACCAGCAGCAACGGCAGGGGCAACAGCAGCAGGAAGCGTCGTCGGCCGATCAGGCCCCGAGCGGTGATCCAGCAGATCGTGCGGTTCATTGCGTCCTCGTCTCGCGTTGCCCGCTCAGGCGGTGACCAGGTAGGAGAAGACACTTTCCAGCGATTCGTCCGAAGGCATCAGCTGCCGCAGGCGAATCCCCGCATCCCGCGCGATGCGCGGCAGGCTGCTGGTAAACGCCCCGTAGTCACCTGCGAGAACCTTGATCCCGGAAGGTTCGAGCTCGACTCCCCGCACGGACGGCAGGGCGATCAGCGCGGTCGCAAGCCTCCGGTCGTCGCTGGAACGGATCGAAAACACATGTGGCCGGTTGGTCATCAGACGGCGAATGGTGCGGTAATCACCGGATGCCGCCAGGCGCCCTGCGACCATGACCTGGACCGTTCCGGACAACTGCTCGACCTCCTCCAGGATGTGGGAGCTGAACAGCACGGTCCGCCCGGCGTCCCCCATCGCCCGCAGGATCTCCATCATGTGCATGCGCTGCCGCGGGTCCATCCCGTTGAACGGCTCGTCCAGGAGCAGCACCAGAGGATCATGGACTAGGGCCGCCGCGACTCGCGCCCGCTGCCGCATACCCTTCGAGTACGTCCCGAGCCTTCGGTCCTGGACACTGCCGAGGTCGACCAGATCGATCGCGCGGCTGGCCGCCGCCTCCGGCTGGGACAGGCGGTGCATCCTGGCAGCTGACAGCACGAACTCACGAGCGGTGAGGAACCCGTGCACCGACTCCCGCTCTGTGACCAGCCCGAGCGTCCTGTACACCCCTGGGTTCCGCCAGGCCGGCAGGCCGCAGACCGTGACCGTTCCGCGGGACGGCGGCAGGAAGCCCGCCATCATGTGCAGCAGGGTCGTCTTGCCCGCCCCGTTCGGCCCGAGCAGGCCGGTGATCCCGGGCCCGAGCGCCATTGAGATGTCGTTGACCGCGACGACGTCGCCGAACCAGCGGGAGATCCCGGCGAGGTCGACGGCGCCGCCGGTGACCGCAGCAGGTGTGCTCATGCCTCGACCCTCCGATACCGCAGCAGCAGCCCCACGGTCGCACAGACGGCCATGGCTACCACGCCAACGATGTAGCACCAGACGTAGGAATCCGCGTCGGTGGAGTGGGAAAACAGCGCCAGCTGGAGCCGGGCCAGCGCGTTCAGCGGGCTGGCCAGCGAGGAGAGTTGCCCGAGCGCCCCCTGGGAGATGCTGAGGATCCCGGCGATCGGGGTCGGGACGAGGAAGGCGCCGACGACGGCGATGGCGGCGAATACCCGCCTGCGGCAGAGTGACGCCGCCAGTGCGCCGATCGACCCGATGACAGCGGCGTGAATCGACGCATGGGCCAGCCCCGCAACCAGCTTCCCCGCCTCCCTACCCACCCCCTGAATGCCGTCGTCCAGGGCAAAGGAGATGCCGGCGAACATCAACAGTTGCGGGACTCCGAGCAGCAACATGATCGCCGAAACGACCGCGGCGAACTTCGCGGCGACGTAGTCTCCCCTGCGAAGCGGGCGGGCGAAGTACAGCGACAGCACCCCGGGTCCGAGATCCTTTGAGATGATCTCTGAGGCCACGGACGCGACGAACAGTACGGTCAGCACACTCAAGGTGTCGTTGAACTGCGCATACGACATCAGTCGCTCACCAGCCAGCGCCACTCCGGTAATGACGAGGATCGCGACGAGCATGAAGATCGCGATCAGTGACCAGGGGAAAATCTTGGCCTTGAAGCCACGCCCGAGTCCGAAGGCTCCCCGCAGGCTGTGCCAGTAGAGCGAGCGGATCGCGTACCGGCGCCCGAGGCGCGGCCCGGAGTACCGCTGGTACCCGAGGTCGTGAATGACGCTGTCAGCGACCCGTGACATCGCAAACCTCCTTGGCGGATGGCGCGTGGAACAGCTCCGCGACCCGGTGCCTTCGCTGCTCCACTCTGTGGAGCGGGAGGCGGAGGTCGGCCGCGGCAGCGACGATCTGGTCGAAGACCTCCTCGGTTTCGAGGGAGACCAGCAACATGCGCCCCTCCCTGGTGACGGCGAGTCCTTCCGCCGCCAGCCGGTCGGCCAAGTCCCCCAGGCCATCCGGCCGGTCGCCGACCCCTTCCGCGATCTCGACGGCGACCTGCTCCCTCCGGGTTGTCATGGCCGAGACTGACGAGGCCCGCAGCAAGCGGCCGGCGTCGATAGCGACCAGCGAGGTGCAGATCCGCTCGACCTCGCCGAGCAGATGGGAGCACACCACGATGGAGATCCCGAACTCGGTACCGATCCTCATGATCAATTCCAGCATCGCATCGCGCCCAGCTGGATCAAGACCATTGGTCGGCTCGTCCAGCAGGAGCAGATCGGGATCGTGCACCATGGCCTGGGCGAGCTTGACCCGCTGCTTCATGCCCGTGGAGTACCCGCCGACCGCCCGGTAACGCTCCTCGTACAGCCCGACGTGCCGCAGGGTCTCCGA
>JAFGOK010000149.1 GCA_016926535.1 Micromonosporaceae bacterium
ACCTGGCTGTACCGGCGGTCCGCCCAGCTCTTCGCGCCCAGTGACCCGCGGGACGCGGTCGCCGCCGCCGTCGACGAACTCATCGCGGCCACCATCGCACGGGTAGTCCCGGACCTGGTACTGGCGCCCCTGGGACTCGGCGACCACGTCGATCACCTCGCCGTCCAGTCCAGTGCCAGGCTGATCGGTCGGGAGCGGGGCATCCCCGTCCTGCTCTGGGAGGACCAGCCGTACGCGCTCCGCCGCCATCCATGGGCGAGCCCACCGGCCGGGGCAACGACCGCGCTCCAGGTGCCCCTGCCACCGGCGGCGTGGTCCAGGAAGATCGAAGCCATCAGGTGCTACACCTCCCAGCTGAGGATGCTGTTTGACCCCGACGAGGACTGGGCAGCGCTGTTCACCGGATATGCCACGGCCGTCAGCGGCACCGGAGGAGAGCCGGCCGAGCGTTTCTGGGTTTGAACGGTTGCAGTCCCCCAGTTCACCCACCTGGGCCGCCACCGCTGCCTACAGTGAGTCACCAGAGTGGTCGCCTTGGTTCGGTCACCTCGGCAGCGGGCGGACCACGCACGGACGTCACTTCACACCACCTGGGGGATCTCGTGGGCGTCAGCCTCAGCAAGGGCGGCAACGTATCACTGACCAAGCAGGCTCCGAACCTCACCGCTGTCCTGGTCGGCCTCGGCTGGGACGCGAGGACCACCACCGGCTCCGATTTCGACCTGGACGCCAGCGCGCTGGTCTGCGGAGCGGATGGCAGGGTTTTGACCGACAAGCATTTCGTCTTCTTCAACAACCTCACCAGCCCTGATGGGTCCGTCCAGCACACCGGGGACAACCTGACCGGCCAGGGCGAGGGAGACGACGAGGCCATCAAAGTCAATCTGGCGACTGTCCCGGCAGAGGCAGCGAAAATCGTGTTCCCGGTCTCCATCTACGAGCCGGAGAAGCGAGGACAGAGCTTCGGCCAGGTGGCCAACGCGTTCATCCGCATCGTCAACCAGGCGGACAACAACGAGCTCGCCCGGTACGACCTCTCCGAGGACGCCTCGTCGGAGACTGCCATGATCTTCGGTGAACTCTACCGCCACGGTGCGGAGTGGAAGTTCCGGGCCGTCGGCCAGGGATACGCCTCCGGTCTCGCCGGCATCGCGCGCGACTACGGGGTCAACATCGGCTGATCTTGACGGTCACTGGAGGGCGTATCGGCTGCCGGCCTGCCCGGGTTTGCCCTGTAGGATGACTGCTCCTGTATCGCGAAGGTACTGCAGGGCGTAGGTGATCTGGCGCTGGCTGAGACCTGTTGCGTCGACCAGTTCTGCGAGCGTCTTGGGCCCTGTTTCCAGATGGCGAGTGATGGACGCCGCGTTGGCATTCCGGGATCCGGCTGCGCGGCGGGTGGTGGATGCCTGCGGCTGGCCGATGGGTTCAACAGATCGTGATGTGGTGGCACTTCCGGAGGTGGTGCCGTGGGCCTGGTGTGCACCGTGTCCAATCAGCCGGTCGGCCAGGCGATAGACTCGGCCTCCCCGCTCACCTTCTGCCACGGCAACTCCGGCTGCGACGAGTCCAGCGAGTTCCTGGCGTGCCTCGCGGGAGTCCATAGGGAACACTTCGCGAAGGCTCTGATTGGTCCAGGTCTGTCCGTGCCGCATGGCCACAAGGGCGTGGCGTTGCCTGTCGCTCAGGAACGCCCTGGCGGGGATGGTCGCCAGCCAGCTCAGGTCGTCGGGGGCCAGGAGGGTGTGATTGGGGACCACGACGGAGAAGCGGATGCCCTGGTCATGGAATCGTGGGGGCACCATGCCGGCTGCGCTGAGGCTGTTGAGAATCGCTGGGATGCCCGAGGCGAGGGCTTCGACGACCCGGTTTCCCTCTCTGGTACGGACGTTCTGGCAGATGCGAAGCAGATGCCCGTTCCGTGCCGAGGTGACGCCGACCTTGCCGAGCCGATCGACAGTGATGCCCCAGAGGCCACCCGGATTGCTGATGAGAAGCTGTCGTTCGTCGAGCTTGAGCGTGATCGCCTGTGTCAGGGCGTACGGGCCAAGGTCACGATGGATGAGGGCGTTGGACAGCAGTTCCCGGACGGCCTCGGCGGGGAATTCGGGCTCGTCGCGGACCTGCCCTTCTGGGCCGAAACGGATTCGGGTTCTGGTGTTGCGAAGCACCCAGCGCAAAGCCTCGTCGAGAATGAGGGGAATCGGGCCGTCGAACCGGCGGGCGTCGGCCGCCCGGGTACCGGCCGGGTCGGCGCTCTTGGGGGCGACCGATGCCTGGATGACGCAATTCGGCAGGTGCTGCTGCGGATAGATGCCCAGAGCAAGGAGTCCCGCGGTGGTCAGTGATCGCTCGGGCCCTGCCGTGACTCCGGTCCGGAAGAGAATCTCGTCGTCGATCAGCTCAGCAAGAGCCGTGGAGGATGATCGGCAGGAGGCAAGGTAGGCCGACAGGAGGGTGGGATTCAAGTCAGACGTGTCGGTACCCGGTACGGTCTGCTGGTCGAAGGTCGGGGTGCTCCGATTGGCGATGAATGCCTGCTCTTCGACCTGTGACAGCTGGTAGTCGCCGTCGTATGAGCGGAGGAACGCCTTGCCTGTGGCAATCACTCGGCAGGGTTTGCCGTGGGCGGGCAGTTCGTGAATCTTGGCGACGACGACGGGTGCCCCCTCAAACTCGAAGTCCCACACCTCGAAGGTGATCGGCGGTGTAACCGCCTGCCTGGCCTTGGCGGCAAGCGTGGACTTGCACGCAGCAGGGTTGTAGACGCCTGTTGCGGCGAAGTCCGTCCGTTCGTCCAAGCCGAACACCACAATCCCACCACCGGGGGTGTTGGCGAAGGCGGACATCGTCGGTTCCAGGCTGTCGGGAAAGCCCTTCGCCGCCCGCTTGACCTCAACCTCTGCGGTGTCGCTGCCCTCGCCTCGCAGGTCGGCGACCAGGGCTGTCAGCTCGTCCAGATGCACAACGCAAATATACAACAGGTGGTTGTGTATTTGCGTTGTCTATTTCCCTGCGACGGCCGCGCCATCCCTCGGTTTGGCTACCCGCATCGCCCGGCAGGGCTACCCACACAGCCGAGCTTCCACAAGAGTATGACGACATCGCCCATCGCCAGAAGGCACAAAAGAAACGGCCGGTGGCGGATGGCGCCAGTGATGGTCTCCCCATGGATCGTGAACGACTTGACATAACGTTGCGGAGGTCTACCTCATCTGGCAGATCATGGCCGAATCACCCCCATGGTGTAGACCGGAGGAACGTTATGTCAACCCCCGTCGACCACGAGCCGCACGCCGGAAGCAGCGGTCGTGCCCGCCTTCCCGACGGACCCCAGCCGCTGTTCTTTTCGTCCTGGTGTTCTTTTCGTCCTGTGTTCTTATCGTCCTGGGTTCTTATCGTCCTGGGTGGCTGGGTGGCGTTCGGCGGTCGTCCTCGGTTCCCGGGCGTGGGCCGTGAGTTGTGGTGGGGGCGGACGGTATGGTGCGTCAGGGAGAATTGTCCGTTGCACATGGTGCACCACCCCCCAAGGTCATGATCATCCCTGCGCCACGTATATCAACAGGGGGTAATGACCTACGTGGCGCAGGGATGATCATGACCTTGGACCGCGACGTCCCGTCAGGACGGATCATCCGGATCACCACCATGACGTACGTGAAGTCCATGCGCTGACATCCCCCGTCACGCACCAGTCCAACCAGACCCGGCGTCACTCGTCAAGCTGCGGCTCGACCTCCATGGCGATCATATCGACATTGGACAATATCATGCTGACCTTTCGGCCGGAGTACACCGTGTACCACGCGCAGATTCTCCAGGTCCTGCCCACTCGTTGAAAAACTGGATCCTTCGGGATTTCGACAACACGATGGCACTCAACGGCCTCCGCCGAAGGCGCCGAACGGGTTGTTCCCGGAGAACCCCGCCTGGCCAAGCCCGAACCGCTCCGCCAGCCCCCCGCCCTCCAGCGCCGCGTACGGCGGCAGTAGCTCCTCCGGTTGCACCACGACAAACCCCTCGCCAGCGAACTGCATCTGCCAGCCCTCTCCCGTGTTCCCCCTGGGCCGCCAGACCGACGATGACGTGACAGCAGCCTGCATGGACACCTGGAGGCTCGAACTCCACGCGATAACCGCATCGGCGTCGGCGAAGTAATAATTCTGCGGCGTGACCCGCATGACCAGTGGATGCCCGCTGGTCGTCAGGGCGACCTTCCCGTTGCCGGTCAGCTCGATGTTGTATGCCCCGGCACCCGCGATCTGGACCTGCGACTGGATCCGGACGACGTCCCAGCGCAGCGACCGCTCGAAGGCGAGCACGTTGTTGCCGTCGACGGTCAGGCCATCCCCGGCCAGGCCATCCCCGGCCAGGCCATCCCCGGCCAGATCGAGGAGGTGAATATCCTGGGCCTGGTTGGCAAGGAAGACCGTCCCTGTGCCGCTGACCTTCATCAGGTTGAGGCCCTCCCCGGTCACGGCCCGCAGGATGTGCTGCCCCCACCCCCGGTACTCGCAGTCGAAGTTGGCCATTCCCTGGTACGCGACCATCGCGCCCTTGCGGGCAAAAAACTCGGTCATCCCGCTGGCCTGCCCGAGAACGGCCCGCAGCATCTTGCCGTTCTGCAGCGAGAACCGCTCGCTGGACTGCACCTCGGTGTTGGCCAGCAGAGTGCTGGAGTACATGGGCTGCATTGGGTGTTCCTCGATTCGCGGGTATTAGCGGGCGTTGGATATGCGCAGCGCGCGGCCTGCGGGGCGACGCGGCGACGCGGCGACGCGACGCGACGCGGCAAAGCGGCAAAGCGGCAGACTCAGCCTCGCACCTGCATCGTGGGGCGGGCATCCTCGCTCGGCTGGACGACCACCAGCCCCTGGCCGGAAAACCCCAGCTGAAAGGCCTCGCCGCTGCCTCTGCCGAACAGGCTGCCCAATCTGGCAGTCCTGCGGGGCTGCACGCTCAGGCCCTCGGTGAAGGCAACCAGAGCGTCGGTGTCGACGAAGGTCGGAGCTTCCCTGGTGTCGAGCACGATGGGGGTGCCCTTGCTGGTCAGCGCGACCCACCCGGAGCCGCGGAGGACCACGTTGAACATCCCCATGCCCGAGAGCATGCTGACGCCCTTGACCCGCTCGATCCCCCATTGCAGCGACGCGTCGAAGGCCAGGATGTTCTTGCCGTTGACGCTCAGCGCCTCCCCGGCCAACTGCAAGACGACGACATCCTTGCCATAGTCGGCGAGGTAGAGTTCGCCCTGCCCGGTGCAGACCATCAGGGGGACGCCCTCCCCAGTCGCCCACGACCGGAGCATGTTGGCGATCTGGGGCGGATTCGGATTGAAGTCAATCAACCCGATGGTGGCGACCATCGACCCGACGCGGGCGAGCAGATCCTGCCCCGCCTGCATCATGACCTTGGCCATCTTGGCACCATGGTTGCTCATCCGGTCCTGGATCTGTGTCTGCGCGAACTGCGCAAGCAGCGGACTCTGCACGACGGCCCCCTCAGACCTCATACGGCTGGACGACGACAAAATGGCCCTGAAGCCCCATGAACTGCAAGGCGAGCGATTCCCCGCTTGCCCCGGCGTAGATCTGCCGGGAGACCCTGACCTGGGTGGAGACGCTCACGCGCATCCCCGCCGTCCAGGCGACGACCGCGTTGACATCGGCGAAGGTCGGGCCCTGACACATGAGCGTCACCGGGGTCCCATGGGTCATGACGACGACGGTTCCCTGGCCGGCAACGACCAGATGGAACATGCCACCGCCGGGTATGCCGGGGCTCTCGATCCGCTGAACCTGGGTCTGTAGGGTCGTATCGAACGCCAGGATGTTGTTGGCGTTGATACAGAGGCTCTGGCCAGCCAGTTCGACGATGTGCAGGTCGGCTGCGTCTTCCGCGAGGAAGACCTCGCCTGACCCGCGGCAGGTCATCAGCTTGAGCTGCTGCCCGGTCATCGCCCCCTCGAAGAATCCCCGAAGGCCTCCGGAACCCTTGTAGTCGAAATCGATGCTGCCCTGGTAGGCAACCATCGACCCCCGCCTGGCATAGGCTTCCGGCCCAAGGGTGACCTTGACGAGCTTCGAGTTCTGCCTGGTCCATCGGCCGGTGGTCGGGGCTTCCCGGTACTTCTGAAGACTGACCATGGCGCCAGGGGCGACCCGCTCCGGCTGCCACGCCGGCTGGCCATGCTGGGGTTGCCCGTATCCGGGCGGGGGCTGCTGCCCGTATCCAGGCGGGGGCGCCATCGGGGGCGCCATCGGGGGCGCAGGCGGGGGCGCGGCCGGCGGTTCCTCGTCCACTGTCCCGCCGAAGGATCGGATGAGATCTGCAAGGCCACCAGCGAACCCTTGGCCGACCGCTCCGACTCGCCACGCCCCCTTCCGGTAGATGTCCGCGATCATGATCGCCCGTTCAGTTCCGAAGTCGGCGCCTGTGAAGGGGTACCGCAGGACCTCGGTCCCGCCGGCGACCAGGCGCAGGTACCCCGACCGGAGCTGGCTGGCGGTGCCGGCCCCATCCAGAGCAGCACAGAACGACAGGCGACCGATCGTGGCCGCGACCTGGTCGAGCGCCACCCGGAAGCCGTCGCCGTCCCCGGCCTGG
>JAFGOK010000696.1 GCA_016926535.1 Micromonosporaceae bacterium
ACCCCACACGAGCGACCCCGTCGTACCCACAGGCCACCGGCAGACACCAAACCCACACCATGATCAACGATCTCAGAACGGCCGTGGTGCGCAACCTGGGCAACCAGTACGCGATCGGCATCTACGGGTGCCGCAACGTCTGCCGCCGGGTCAGTGCCCAGGGACTTGCGACGCGCAGTTTTGTCAGTAGCATGTCCACCGGTTACAGCGGCAATCTGGGATTCCCACTCCCGACCAACTGGGCGTTCGACCAGATCAAGAACTACTGGCTGGCCAGCGGAACCGCCGGCCAGGTCGAGATAGACAACGATATCTGCTCCGGTCGCGACCTCGGGGTGGACAGTGTGAGCCGGGCCAGAGACCCCAACGACGCCTTCTACACCTATGTCATCTGGCTGGAAGCCCGCGCCCTGCAGTGGTGGGAAAAGGGCAATACCTCCCGGTCGCAGGTGGAATTGGTTGCGCAGTACCTGCGCTACCGGAACAGGCAGTACAACGGTGCGGGTATGGCGGACGTATGCGGCGCCATTGACCTTGATTTCATCGACTTCGCCGACAGCTACCTCAACCGTCCGGACGTCACGCCCCTCCGCGATCCCTCGTGTTTCTACGATACCGAGGTCGAGCACTTCGGCGCGGTCCTGGGCGCCATGATCAACCATACCATTCACAGCAGCCACTCCGAAGTGTCACTCGCGGACTTTGGCGGCTGGGCGGGCGACCTACTCAGCGCGCTCGGCAACTGGGCGGAAAGCGGCTTGTCCGCAGCCGAGGCATACGATTTCGGTCTTACCCACATCGCCAGCATCGCGGACGTCGGCTATTTCAACATCGGCGACTACCTGGCCGACGTCGACGCCATGGTCATGGGGCTCCAGATCAAATCGGATTCCACGTTAAAGCTCTCCTACCTGTTCCAGCAGTACTACGCCTCAGTCGGCATGGCGGAGTACCGGTTCTTCAGGTTCTTCCAGGATCGCTTCGATTCCGATAAGGACACACTGCTGAACGCGGCCAAGGCCGTGTTCTTCCAAGACGGCGATCTTGCGTTCACCGAGTATCGGAACTTCTTCTGGTCACACTCACTCAAAGATTTCGACCTGCCATACGGAAACTATCCACTGATCGCCTTGGTTCCCGATGAGGCCAAAAACGGAATCGTCAAGGCATTTGCCAAAATCGTCCGAAACTACGCGTCCTGAAACCCAAACCCGCGAGAACACCACACTGCCTACCACAGAAACGAGGAAGGTGAACCATGACTGACCTCGCCAGCCCCAGCTCGGCTCATATGCTCAGCTCCGGGATCTCGCGACGCCAGCTGCTCTCTCTGGCCGGATTGGTTCTTGGGACGGGAATCGTGGAACTGGCCGGTCCGGCCCCGGCTGCGTTCGCCGATCCGGGAACGGGCGCCGACCAGTTCACCCTAGAACCGATCGCCGACCACCCCGTAAACGTTCTTGACAGCGGCACCGCAGCGGTGGCCCAGTACCCGCGCCAACTGGCGGTCCGGATAGCCAACTCTGGCGTCGAACTCCCCGCAGGATCCCGACTCACCATCACATTCGACTCGCAGCTCTACGTTCCCGTCGAGTCCCCCGTCGTCACCATCGGAAACGCGCCACATCCGACCAGTAGCACCCTCAGCAAGAGCGCGGAAACCGGACTCACCACCTGCGCCATCACCCTGGACAATGCGCTTCCGCCCCTCGCCGCAGGCCGGGAGGCGGCAATTGCCCTGGTCGCGACCGCGCACCCACTGCGCTATCCACACGACCTTGTCCGGCGGTTGGCCGATCCAACCGCTGAGGTCGGCGCCACCGCCAAGTCGCCCCGGGCGAGCTGCGGCATGCGCCGGCAGCGGTCCGCGACTGGTTCCGGCAGCGGCCGGCCCTGGGGCATGGAGCTCAGCGGAGTCTGGACGAAACACAGTTGGGGACCTGGCAACGAGCTGTGTTACTACTACCCGACGCAGATCACGGTCCGGGCGGTTGGCCCCGGTCGGGCCACCGTCCCGGCAGCCTTCACCATCGCCCTTGACGCCCAGGTGGTCACCGCAGTCACGGTTACGTCGCTTCGCCTGAACAACCGGCCGTACCAGGGCAGCGCCCGGCAAACTGCGATATCAACGTCCGGCGCCGCCCACCTTTCCCAGTGGCTGCTGCCGATGTCGCTCAAGGCTGGCGACGTGATAGACATCGGGCTCGCCGCGACATTAACCACTCCAGACGGTGCCCTGCCGACCATCAAACACCCCGTGGTGACGCTCAGTTCGACCACACCGGACCAGGTCCAGCGGCTCACCGGTCAAACCACTCTGACCCGGCTGGACTCCGTATGGACGACGGCGCCAGCCGGATAGCCAGGCGCCCTTTGCCGCAGTGGTGGCACCCTGACACTATCAATGGATCGGCGCTGGGGCGCCACCACTGGACAAAAGCGGCAAACAGTAACACGGGTAGATGAGGAGCAATCGTTGAGCCTCGACGGCACCACCACTACCAGCATGTTCGTCGTTCCAGTACTGCTGGTGATCGCCTGGTTGGCAGGTATGGTTCTCCGCCACCGCGTTGGGTGGCGGTTCTTTGCCGCTGCGGTCGGAGCCAGCCTGCTCTGCTTCCCTGGTGGGGCGATCGTCGCGCATTTCGACCTGTTGGGGGCCTCCTGCCCCAAAAGTGATCCACAGCTGTGCGCCTCAAGTAGCGGGGCAACACTGTGGATGGACGGGTTTTTCGGGCTGGTGTGCTGCGGCCTGCTCCTCGCGTTGACCCTGGCGGTCACGGTTGTGCGTCGGGTCCTCCCTTCGGCCGGGCAGAAAACGCAGCGGTAGCCCCCAGCCAGACCGGCCGCTGGCGATCTGGCGGCAACTCGACGAGAGCCCGGCCACGGTTCCGCAAAAGATCAGCGGGAGGGCCGTGACCTCATCCGACGTCCTCACGCTGGCGTCGCACACCCCGCCCGGCAACCCCACCAACCAACCCGCCACGCCATCCTCACCAACAACGACGCGAAACACCCTCCCGATCACCAACCACAGCGCCGCGTAACAGGTGGTGTTCGAGGTGGTGGACGGTCAGGATGGCCTTGACCACCTGGGTGCAGCGGTTGGGGCGGCAGCGGAGTTCAGTGGCCAGGACCCTCCACCACTTCAGCTGCGCGTTGCCGCGTTCACCGAGACAGCGCAGGCTCGCGTGGAGTTGGTTGGCCAGGCGTTTGGCGACCGGGAGTTCCTTCTCGCCGCGCTTGCGCTTGTATCCGCAGGCGACGTCGTCCAGGCCGACGTAGCCGAGGTCGGCCAGCAACCCCACGAACCGGGTGATCTTCGAGGTGAGTCTCCAGCGGCGGGCCGCGGTGATGTCGTTGACCTTGCCGGGGAGGGCGGCCGAGGCCCACAGCAGGGTGCCGTCGGGGGCACAGACGGTCTGGACGTTGACCCCGTGACGCTTGTACTTGCCGCTGTAGTGGATCTGCCTGCGGGTGACCTTGCGTCCGAAGGCGACGGTGGGCACATTGGTGCCGTCGACGAGCAGGTACTCCCAGCCGACCTTCTGGGCCAGACGTACGACGTCGGCCAGGCGGATGGACCGGGCCGCGAGCAGTTGGATGCCTTCGGTGATCCTGCGCCAGCAGGTACTGGCCTCGATGGTGTTGGCTGCGGCCAGTTCGGCGTGGGTCAGGTTGGTGCGCAGGTAGGCCAGGGTAAGGGTGGCCTGGGTCACGGCGTCGATCTTCCGCCATCGGGAGCGGATCTTCACCCGACGTTGGGTGATCTTGTTGGCAAGCCAGTCCCGGGTGGTTGACGAGACGTTGATGGCGGCCCGGAACGTCAACCACCGTTCGGTCGCGTCGCCGGTCGGGGTCGGACAGTGGCAGGATGGCATGGCGAGG
>JAFGOK010000150.1 GCA_016926535.1 Micromonosporaceae bacterium
TGCGCTGCGCCGACAGTAAGATCATCGATTGCTTTGATTGCTGTCCGGGGACGGTTGCGGTGGGGTGGTGGGCTCACCCACCAGGGGTGATCGTCGTGGTCCCGGGGAGGGCCGGGTCGTGGCCATGGGGGCATTCAGTTGATCTCTTGAACTGTGACACAAGGCGCAAAACGATTACCACTATGTGTAGAGGCTGCTTCGCAGCCGATCTCGGCCTCCACTTGTGTCGGGAATATCCTTTTTTCAACCTGTCCCTGATCAGCGAACCCAGGTGATCTCCCTTGGTGAGACTCCACAGTTCAAGGTCATGATCATCCCTGCATCACGTAGGTCAACACCTCATGTTGACCTACGTGATGCAGGGATGATCATGACCTTGATGGGGGTGGTGCACCATGTGAAACGGGTAAGGGCACCCTTCACCCCATACCGTCAGAAAATAGCCACCACAGTGGATGAATTCTCCAGCGACGGGCAACCCACCCTGAGCAATCCACCATCTCGGAGGGCGCCCAGGGTGAGAAGACCAGCGACGTCGCCAGTGCCCACCGCAACCGTCCCCGGACAGTAGCCAAAGCAAGCGATGATCTTACTGCCGGCGCGGTGAAGTGAAGCCGGCCAAACTACTCACGGCGAGTAAAACCACCCCGGACACCACACCCAACGGTGAACGGCTCCCTGCTCCCACAAGGCAGTGCACGATGGACACCCGGCCGACCTTTCCCAACCCTGGCCAGCCCAAGACTCCCACTGGCCTGCACTACTTCATGGTGCCGCCGGGTACGGCTGGTGAGCGTCCGGCAAGGGCAGCCAACGCAGGTCCTTCAGCGAGCGCACCTT
Organism: Micromonosporaceae bacterium; assembly: GCA_016926535.1. Lineage (GTDB taxonomy): Bacteria > Actinomycetota > Actinomycetes > Mycobacteriales > Micromonosporaceae > JABDRL01. The sequence continues at coordinate 841 of JAFGOK010000150.1, forward strand.
CAGCGAGCGCACCTTCAGCGAGCGGAGTGGCGCCCTCGGCCTGCGGTCGGCAGGGCTTGGTCCTGCCCTTCCCGTTGCGCGGCGACCGGTCGCTTCGAGAAACCCTCGCCCCGACGCTTCGCGCGGCGATCACGGACGATCTCGATGAAGATCGGGATTGCGGAAACGAGCACAATCAGGATGACCATCGGAAGCAGGTAGGTGTCGATCTTCTCCGGGGGGATGTGATCGGTGATCTGCTTGGCGAGGCCCCACCCGATGAGCAGGATGCCATCCGTCCACAGGACGCCGCCGATGACGTTCCAGACGAAGAAGTGGCGCGGCTTCATCTCCAGCACCCCGGCGACGGGGTTGAGGAAGGTCCGCACGATCGGGATGAATCTGGCGAGCACGACTGCTTTCGCCGGGCCGAACTTCTCGAAGTAGTACTCTGCCTTCTCGACGTACTCCCGCTTGAACAGCTTGGAGTCGGGGCGGTCGAACATCTTCGGCCCGTACCGCCAGCCGAGGTAGTGACCCAGCTGCGCTCCTGCGATTGCGCAGATCGGCGCCCCGATTAGCAGGTAGGGGAGCGGCAGGCTGGTCCCGACGATCTTCTCAGCGACGGGGGAAGAGGCGACGCCCGCGATGAACAGCAGGGAGTCCCCGGGGAAGAAGAAGCCGAGCAGAAGCCCGGTCTCGGCGAACATGATAAACCAGACACCGATCAGCCCAAAGGTCTCGATGAGCCATTTCGGGTCGATCAGCTTGGCCGGACTGAAGCCCTCACCATCGAGCGCCAGAGTCTCACCGAGCACGCGCGCCTTTTCCGCAGTCTCCACCGGGACAACCCTACCGGCGGGGTGCCGTTCCGTCCCTCTTCGGGTGCGTGCATCGACAACCCTGAGGGCAGGCGACTAGCGTTGGTGAGGGAGTTGCTATGCCCGAAATGTCACACGGAATGGGTTCACGGAGGGTAGCGGCGGCCGAGGAGGTGCCGCTGGACCTCGGTGATCGGTTCACTGTGCCGACGATGTACTGGCACGCGCTCGACGACGGCAGAATCCAGTGCGATCTGTGCCCGCGGGCGTGCCGGCTCCGAGAAGGGCAGCGGGGGCTGTGCTTTGTCCGGGGCCGCGTCGGCGACCAGGTGGTGCTGGCCAGCTACGGCCGGTCCTCCGGGTTCTGCGTCGACCCGATCGAGAAGAAGCCGCTGCACCACTTCTTCCCCGGATCGGCCGTCCTCTCCTTCGGAACGGCCGGCTGCAATCTTGCCTGCCGGTTCTGCCAGAACTGGGAGATCTCCCGGTCGAGGCAGACCGAGACGCTTTCGGCTTCGGCCTCCCCAGACGCCCTGGCCGAGGAGGCCGAGCGTCTGGGCTGCCGATCAGTGGCGTTTACATACAACGATCCGGTGATCTTCATGGAGTACGCCATGGACGTCGCCGACGCCTGCCGGGAGCGGGGAATCGCGGCCGTCGCGGTCAGCGCCGGCTATGTCAACCCGGAGCCGCTGGAGGAGTTCTGCGGTCACCTGGATGCGGCCAACATCGACCTCAAGGGGTTCACCGAAGCGTTCTACCAGAAGATGGCGGCCGGTTCGTTACGGCCAGTACTGGAGACCCTGGAGTATCTCGCGACGACCGAGGTCTGGTTCGAGATCACGACGCTGGTGATCCCTGGCCACAACGACGATGAGGGCGAGCTAACCCGGGAGTGCACCTGGATAGCCGAGCACCTCGGCGTTGACGTCCCGCTGCACCTGACAGCGTTCCATCCTGCTGGCCGGCTCCTGGACGTTCCGGCGACGCCGAGCAGCACGCTGCGGAAGGCCCGCGAGATTGCGTTTTCCTGTGGCCTGCGTCACGTCTATGCCGGAAACATCCATGACACGGACGCCCAGACCACGTACTGCCCCGGCTGTGGCGAGCCGGTCATCGTTCGCGACTGGTACCGCCTCGGGCCGTATGCGCTGACCCCTGATGGCCACTGCCAGCGGTGCGATACGGCGATTCCAGGACGGTTTGGCGAGGAAGCAGGACACTGGGGCCAGCGGAGGTTGCCCGTCACCCTGCTGGACAGGACTCCGGTTGGCGCCGGAATCCATGATCGCCGGAGGTCGCCATGACCACTCGCCCGCCCGCCGTCGCCGGCATGTTTTACCAGGCGGACCCGGAGGAACTCGCGGCAGTCGTCGACCGGCTCGTTGGTGCCGTCGCGGTTCCCGAGGATGACCGGCTGGCTGAGGCATATGTCGTTCCGCACGCCGGGTACCGCTACTCCGGGCCGGTGGCTGCCCAGGTGTATGCGCGGCTGGCCCGCCATCGCGACGCCGTCGACCGGGTTGTGATCATTGGTCCCGCCCACCGGGTTCCACTCGTCGGTGTGGCCGTGACCAGAGCAGACCACTGGCGTACCCCGCTCGGGGAGGTCGTGGTCGACCCCGAGGCCGTTGCGGCCGTCGTCGCGGCCGGCGCCGTCGCGGCCGACGAGGCTCATGCGATGGAGCACTCGCTGGAGGTGCAGGTTCCGTTCCTGCAACGGGTGATCGGTGACTCGGTACGCATCGTGCCGATCTGTGTCGGGCGCTCTGCTGCCGGCACTGTAGCGGCGATCATCGATGCGGCGGGAATGGGGCGGAAGGGAACCATTGTCATATGTAGCACCGATCTTTCTCACTATCTGCCAGAAGCGATGGCAAAGGCTCGGGATCTCCGGACGGCGGCTGCGGTGATGGAACTTTCCGCTGATCGCATTACTCCTGAGGACGCCTGCGGGGTATTCGCGTTGCGCGGGCTTCTGGAATGGGCCAGATTGCACCCTCCATGCCGGCCGGTCGGATTGGCACTGGCCACCTCGGCCCAGACCGGAGGAGATCCGGAACGGGTGGTCGGCTATCCCGCATTCGCATTCCACAGAGACGACTTCGGCGATGAGGCCGGCGGCGGGCGCCCAGACCGCCGGGAATCGCCGGAGTCGGACCAAGCTGTGTAGGGTTCGCACTCGTGGTAAACCATGCCCATCTATGCGTGAGTCATCACGACTCGATCTACCCGACATTCGCCGATCCGTCGTACGATCCGGCGGTCAGCACCGTGGCGGTGTGCGCTAAGAATGTGCCGTTAGCTTGGTTTGGCCTCTTTCGTCCGCATAATCTGGTGAAACGGGTATTCGACACTGATGACGGGCCGTACACCGTAGTCGCGCCAATCGCCGACTGCAGGGAAGCACTGGCGAACCTGGCTGCGGCGCTGCCGCGCCTCATGACACTGTTCCCACGCCAGCGGTCGCTTGAGGAATACGTGAGACTGCTAACAGGGGCCATCCTCCGAGTCCCGTGTGACTGGGCGACCATCGAGTGGGACGAGATAGCAGTCATCACCCGCGGTGACTTCCTTGCCGAGGCGACGGCCGCGATGGCGAGTCTCGACCCGGCGGCGAAGGGCAAA
>JAFGOK010000697.1 GCA_016926535.1 Micromonosporaceae bacterium
CCTTACCTAATCGACGCCTCCTGTCGAGCGCCCCCGACCCCCGCCGGGAATGTCCTGGATCACATGGATCACATGGATCAGTCCATGAACAGCAGCCGCGGGAAAGGGACGCGGTCCCGCCCCAGCCTCAACAAACGTGCACGCCGGCCGCACCTGAGAGAACCGCTCGCCATGGGCACGGGCAGCCTCGGACCAGCCGGTGAGATCAACCAGCATGACCCTGGTCCTGATGACATCTGCCAGCCCTGCGCCAGCCTCACGCAGCGCTCGCTCAATGAGGTCAAGGCAGCGAACGGACTGGACGTACACATCCCCCGGCCCGGCGGTGGTGCCGTCCTCCGACGATGGCGGGGCCAGCGAGCAGACCGACGTAGCCCAGCCCGACCACTCGGGCCATCAGGGCCCCTGAGGCGCGCACGTCAAGGTTGCCGGCTGCGGTGAACAGCTGGGGCACCCCGCCGGCCAGGCCCAGTCCAAACAGGGCCCACCCCGCCGGGGCCAGCGGCACCCAGGGCGCCAGCGTCACAAGGGCCAGCCCACCCAGCGTGCTGTGGGAGATCCCCGTCGCGGTCTCGATGTCGGGGAGGTGGACCACCCACAACCCGGCCCCGAACCCGTTAAGGGTGAAATAGGTGAAGGTGACAAACCGTACCGCGCGTCGGCCCCTGGCCAGGCTCCAGGGGCGCGGTCAGGCGGTCTGGCAGGTGGTGCCGTTGAGCGTGAACCCGGCCGGTGCTGCGGCGTTACCGGTGTGGGTGGCCTGGAAGCCGATGCTGGTCGAGCCGCCAGACGAGATGGCCCCGTTGTAGCTGACGCTGGTCGCGGTCACCTGGCCGCTGCCAGGGCTATACGTGGCGTTCCATCCGGAGGTGATGGTCTGCCCAGCTGGCAGTGTGAAGACCAGGTTCCAACCGTTGATGGCACTGCTGCCAGTATTGGTGATCGTGAGGTTGGCGGTCAGACCGGTATTCCAGGCGCTGATCGTGGAGGTCACGCGACACCCGCCTGCGGACGGCTGATCAGAGATCGACCGGCTCGGGGACGGCCCAGCACTCGACGGCCCAGCACTCGACGGCCCAGCCGAGGAGGGCGGTGCCGTGGTGGAACCGGTCTGGTTCAGGCCGAGAAACGCGATCGCGTAGGCGATCATGCCGGTCTGGGGCAACGTATGTCCGGTGTTGGCGATACTGATTCCCTCGACCGTGGCCTGGGTGCCGCTGCCACCGTAACGGGTGCGGGTCCACGCTGACTGTGGATAGTCAGTCGAGGTCGGGGTCTGGCTGACGCCGTTGAGGTTCGTCCACTGCTTGATCTCCTCGCCGTAGTTGACGTAGGACAGGGTGCTGTCGGTCGCTCCATGCCAGAGTTGCATCCTGGGATACCTCCCGGTGTACCCGGGGTACATGGCCCGAGCCGCATCGCCCCACTGCTGGGCGGTCTTGGTGATCTGGCCTCCGGAGCACTGGCTGTTCCAGGTATTGCTGGCGCTACCGGTGGCGAAACAGGTCGCCGGCACTCCGGAGAACGCCGCTCCAGCAGCGAAGACGTCCGGATACTCCGCCGCGAGCACGTTGGTCATCATGGCCCCGGACGAGGCCCCGGTGACAACGACCCGGGCAGGGTCCACGTTGTACTTCTGCTTGGTGTGGTTGACCATCGACATGATCCCGGTGGAGTCACTGCCACCGTCCCGCTTCAGCCCTTGGGGCGACCACACGTCGAAACACTGCCCGCTGCGGGTGGCTTCCGGGAACAGGATGAGGTAGCCGTACTGGTCGGCTGCGGTGACGTACTCGCGTGCCCCACCGTTGAAGAAGGCCGAGGCCGAGCCGGTGCAGTAGTGCACGGCCACCAGCAGCGCCGGGCGGGTTGACACCGTCGCCGGGACGTAGAGGTACATGTTGAGGTTGCTGGGGTTGGTGCCGAAACCGGTCACCCGGGTCAGGGTCGCAGCTGCGGCTGGGTGGGCGGTCAGCAGCCCTACCGCGGCTGCTGCGGGAAGGACGACCGCGGCCACAGCTGCCGTCAGGAGTCTTCGCATGAACGGTCCTCTCCACAGGAACGACAGACGTTCGCGAATGTTATCGCTCACCCTTCGAAGGCCACACCCTTCTCGAACCAGAGCACGAGCCCTGGAGACACCTCCACGCCAGCCACCGCCGCCAGTCAGACCCGAGCGATCGGTGCATCTTTCATCATCACGAATGTTTGCGTTCACATTTTGAGCGGATATCCGGTGCGGGACACCGGGACACGCTTTGTGGATCTTGCCGGAGCAAGCCAAGGCTCAGCCACCGATCCGACAAGATCCACGAGACACGCTCTACAGCGCCGGATAGGCGTTCTTCAGCAACTGCTGGAACTGAGCGGAGAACCACGCGCCCGAGATTGGAGCGCCGTCCAGAGCACCACTCATGCTGTTGCCGTTGCGGGCGTTACCCTCGTACGTCGGGTCGCACATCCGGTCGAAACCCTTGCCCTCGTCGTTCGGGATCTCTTCACTCGATCCATCGGACTCCCCCGGAGGCTTGATCCAGACGTAGGCGTCGAGGTCAGAGGTTGGCGCGGCTTTTGGCCGCTCGCCGATGCCGGCCCCGCTCTGGTTGCACCAGTTGCCCTTGTGGATCCGGCGGTCGATGCGGGACTTGTCGATCTTCTCGTCAAGGCTCCCGCTGGTGGCAGCCTTGGTCGGCCGGTCCGAGCCACCCCACCCATTGCGCGAGGTGTCGATGAGCATGCCAATCTTGGAATCGAAGCCGCTGGAGATCAACTTCTGCTTGAACGCCTTGGAGAATGTGCGCTCGTCGTTGTAGTTGTTCCAGTCGATCCACTTACTCGGCCGGGTCTCCGAGGTCACCTTGATGTACGGCTCGTCGAGAGCGGAATAGTTGGCGGTATTGGTGATGAAGCCATCGACGCTCTTCACACCGGCAGTGGTTCCCTTGGCGGTGGAGGCCATCAGTTGCGCGGTCGCGCCGAAGTTGTCCTCCCAGCCGATCCAGCCATGGTGGGCGGCGTCGAGGTAGGTGTAGACGTTGCTGATGGCGTGCAACTTGTTCAGGGC
>JAFGOK010000151.1 GCA_016926535.1 Micromonosporaceae bacterium
GACATCACCCCGGCCAACGTCCTGTGGGCTGGGTCCGACCGCCTGACCCTCATCGATTTCGACCTTGCCACGACCGCTGCGGAGGATCGGCCGGGGTTCACCCACGAGCACGCGATCATCGGGACCCTCGCGTACCTGGCTCCGGAGCAGACCGGACGAACCGGACGGCCCGTCGATCAACGCGCGGATCTCTACGGTCTCGGAGCCACCCTGTACGAGCTGGCGACCGGTGCGCCCCCCTTCGAGGCCAGCGATCCCCTCCGGCTGGTCCATGCCCATCTCGCCGAAGTCCCGGCAGCGCCGGTCGACCGCAATCCCACGATCCCCACCGCCCTTTCCGAGATCATCTTGCGGCTCCTGGAGAAGCAGCCAGACCGCCGCTACCAGAGCGGCGAGGGCCTGGCCCACGACCTCCGCCTGGTGCGAGAAGCCTGGTCGCGCGGGGAGCGTCCGAGGCTGGTCCTCGGGGAGCGCGACTTCCCGCTGCGGCTGTCCGCCCCCTCCAGGCTGATCGGTCGCGACGCCGAGATCGCGGTACTGGAGGCAGCGCTCCGGGAATCGCTGGCAGGACGCCAGCGGGGCCTGCTCATCAGCGGCGTGCCAGGGGTCGGCAAGACCGCTCTGCTGAACCAGCTGCGGCCGCTGGTCACCCGGTCCGGAGGATGGTTCGTCCTGGGCAAGTTCGACCAGTACCACCAGGGTCAGGAGGCCGATGCGGTACGGCAGGTCCTGCGGGCGCTCGGCCGGCTGTACCTCGCCGCGCCGGAGGGCGAGATCGTGGCACTGCGGGCCAGGGTCCTCGATGTGCTCGGCCCCAACGCCGGCCTGATCGCCGCGCTGCTGCCCGAATTCGCCACCCTGCTGGACGTGGCGCCGCAAGCCCCGACGGGGGACCCGCTCACCCTGCGCGCCAGAGTCACCCAGGCCGGGCTGTCCCTGGTCAGGGCCATCGCCACCCCCCAACGCCCCCTGGCCATCGCCATCGACGACCTCCAGTGGGGTGGACCGACCCCCCTGGATTTCGTCGACGCGCTCCTCGCCGACGAAGAGCTCTGCGGGGTACTGCTGGTCTGCTCCTACCGGAAGACGGAGGTGGACGCCACCCACCCTCTGGCTGCGATGCTGGCGCGATGGCAGCGGCTGCCCTCCCCGCCGGCCCTGATGGCGCTGCACAACCTGCCGGCCCCCGCCCTGGGTACCCTGCTCGGCGAGATGCTCCGCATCAGCCTCCAGGAAGCGTCCCCGCTCGCCGAGGTGATCGGCGCCAGGACCGAGGGCAACCCGTACGACACGGTCGAACTCGTCAATGCCCTGCGCAGGGACGGGGCTCTGGCGCCTGGGACGGACGGCTGGCAGTGGGAGGCAGCGACCCTGCGGCGCTACCTCGGCCAAGGCGACGTCGTCGACCTGCTGAGCTCACGGATGGAGGCCCTGCCCCGGGACACCCTGGATCTGCTGGGCGTGATGGCCTGCCTCGGCGGGGAGATCGACCTCGACCTGCTCTGCGTCGCCAGTGGCCGGTCCTGCGAGGTCGTGGAGGACCAGCTGCGCGCGGCCTTTGAGGACGGCCTCGCGGTGTCCGACAGCGGCGAGTGCTCGGTCTCCTTCCGCCACGACCGGGTGCAGCAGGCGGCGTTCGGCCGCCTGGTCCCGGTGGAACTCTCTGAGTTGCGGCTGGCGCTGGCCCGGCGGCTGGCAGCCGTGCCGCAGTACCACATGCAGGCCTCGGAGCAGTACCTGACGATCCTCGACGAGATCAGGGATCCGGCAGAGCAGGCCCGGCTCATCGCCCTGTTCCGGGCGGGGGCAGCCCGAGCCAGGGCAGCAGCGGACCACACCAAGGTCGAGCAGTTCGTCTCCGCCGCGGAAGGGCTCATCGCCCCGGCCGGGCCGGTGCCGGTCGACCCGCAGACAGCGGCAGAACTCGCGATCGAGCGGCACGCCGCGCTGTACAGCCTCGGGCGGCTGGCCGAAGCGGACGCGGCATACCAGCGGATCACCGAGCTGACCAGCGACCCGCTCGCCCTGGCCAGGGCGGCCCAGCTGCAGATCAGCAGCCTGGTGAACCAGAACCGCCCGCAGGAGGCCATGGCCCTCGGGCTCGACCTGCTCGGCCGGCTGGGGGTACCAGAACCGGGGGACCCGGAGGCGCTCGCCGCGGAGATCGAGCGGGGCATGGCCCGCGTGGATCGATGGATCTCGTCCGGCGGCGAGACCGACGACCTCGGTCGCCAGCTGTGCACCGACCCCCGGGTCCTGGCGATCGGCGACCTCATCGACCGTATGATCCCGCCGGCCTTCTTCTGCGGCCACCCGACCATGCCGTGGTTGTTCCTGGTGGCGGCGCGGATGTGGGAGGAGCATGGGCCGGCCAGGGCCCTGGCCGGGCCGCACTGCTACGCCTCGTTCATCACCATCGGGCTGCGCGAGGACTACCAGACCGGCAACACCGTGGTGCGCCGGGTCCTCGCGTTCAGCGAGTCCCAGGGATACGAGCCGGAGACCTCGCACATCCGGGCGGCGTATGCGCTCAGCTGCGCCCCGTGGTTCGAGCCGCTGGAGGACGGTATCCGCCAGGCGCACCAGGCGCACGAGGGTCTGGTCAGAGGCGGTGCGTTGCAGTTCGCCTGCCACACCTACTACACGACGCTCCCGTTCCTCTTCGACTGCGCCGCGACCCTCGACGAGGTGGTGGCAGAGGCGGAGGTCGCCCTGGCCTTCACAGCGCGGACCGGCAACGACCATGCCGCGGAGACCTATCGGGTCTACCGCCAGTTCGCCGAGGTCTGCAGCGGCAGGATCGCCGATGACTGTGGCCTAACCACCGGGTCGTTCAACGAGGTGAGCCACTTCGACGGCCTGGAGGCCGACCCGACCGCCGTCGCGTACATCCACGTCATGCATGCCGTTGCCGCCGCCATCTTCGGCAATACCGAGGCGCTGGTACGGCACGCGACCGCGGTCGGCCCGCTCATGCCGTACATCAGCGCGACCTACATCACCGTTCTGGCGCACCTGACCAGAGCGCTGGCTGCGGCCAGCCGGATCGGCCCCGCCGGGCCGGAGGGACGCCAGGAGGCGGTTCGCGAGTTCGAGGTCGAGCGCGACTGGCTGGCGGCGCGGGCCGAGGACGCGCCGGGCAGCCTCGGGCACCTGGTGCGGTGGGTGGAGGCAGAGCGGGCCTGGGCCGTCGGGGACGTCCTCGGCGCGCTGCGGTGGTTCGACGCTGCCCTCAGCGCGCTGGCCCAGCGCAGCCGGCCCTGGCACCGTGCGGCGATCGCGGAACGCTGCGCCCTGTTCCACCTGGCCAACGGCTTCGAGTATGGCGCGATGACCTTTCTTGGCCAGGCAAGAGCCAGCTACGACGCCTGGGGAGCCACAGTCAAGGTCGACGACCTCGACCGGCGGTACCCGGGGCTGCGCAGAGCCCACCCGGGGGGCACTTGGCTGGCCCAGAGCACCAGGCTGGCCCAGAGCGCCAGGCTGGCCCAGACCCAGCGGTGGTCTGCGGACAGCGACCGCAGCGGGACATACTCCGTCGAGGCGATCGATCTGCTCGGCGTCATCAATGCCTCCCAGGCCCTCAGCTCGGAAACGCACCTGGACCGGCTCCGCGCCCGCGTCGCCAGCATCCTCAGTGCCATGACCGGTGCGACCTCGGTCCTCCTGGCCATGCTGGACGACAGCCGCAGCTGGTTCCTGCCAGCGGACGACAGCAGGCCCTTGCCCCTCGATGCCGCGGCAGAGCGGGGACTCATCCCGCTCTCGGCGTTCCGCTACGCGGAGCGGACCCGCGAACCCCTCATCATCGACGACGCGACAGGGGATGAGCGGTTCCGCCGGGACCCGTACTTCGCCGATCTCGACTGCTGCTCCCTGCTGGTCATCCCGATCCTGACCCGGGGGTCTCCCCGCGCGATGCTCCTCCTGGAGAACCGCCTCAGCCGGGCGGCCTTCACGCCGGCCAGGCTCGACGGCGTGATGCTCATCGCCGGGCAGCTGGCCGTCTCCCTCGACAACGCCCTGCTCTACGCCTCGCTGGAGCGGAAGGTCGCCGAGCGCACCCAGGCCCTCGGCCAGGCGAACGAGCGGCTGGAGACGCTCAGCATCACCGACGCCCTCACCGGGCTCGCCAATCGCCGCCGGCTGACCGAGGTGCTCGAAGACGAGTGGCAGCGGGCGCTCCAGGAGCAGGTTTCCCTGGCTGTCGCCATGATTGACATCGACCATTTCAAGCCGTTCAACGACCACTACGGGCACCCGGCCGGCGACCAGTGCCTCCGGCGGGTCGCGGCAACGCTCGCGGACAACGTCCGGGGCACCGATCTGGTCGCCCGCTACGGCGGGGAGGAATTCGTCATCGTCATGCCCGGGGTCGGCCTCACCATCGCGGAGCGGGTCGCCCACCGGGTCAGGTCGGCCGTCGCCGCCCTCGATCAGCCACACGAGTACTCGCCGTTCGGCTTCGTCACCATCAGCGTCGGCGTCACGGCGATGACCCCGGCGGAGCAGGGGAGCGTCCATCACCTGGTCGAATTTGCAGATCATTTGCTGTACCAGGCCAAACGGAACGGCCGCAACCGGGTCGAGGTCAGGAAACATCAGCCGATTCCGAACATTACTTCACCTCACCTCGAATCAGCCGATAAGCCGTGAGACCGTCGCTGGCCCCGAGGAGCTGACCATGGTGAAAACGAGCGAGCGAGCACGATCGCCCTGGATCGCTCCGCTGCCCATCGCCCTGTTCGGCTGCGTCCTCGCCCAGACGCTCCTCGTCACGATCAACTTCCAGCGACCGGTGGTTCCGACCATCCTGCAATCGATCGGGCCGATCGCGTCCACCTGGCTGTTCGTCCTCGGGCTGTGGCTGACCTGGCGGCTGCCGGGGACAACGGTGCCGGCCCGCCGCTTCTGGCAGACCATCGCCGCCGGTCAGGCCCTGGTCGGAATAACCCTGCTCGTTCAGATTCCAGATTTCTTCGACTCGCCGATCCCCGAGCCCGATCCGCTGATGAGCGCGCTGCGGGTCCTTGGCCTGGCAATGGTGGTCATCGCCCTGCTCCGCCTGCCGATCGCGGCGCGGAACCGTCACGAGCGCATCCGGCTCTGGCTCGACGCCGCGACCGTCGCCCTGTCCGCCCTGCTGATCGCCTGGTACTTCTCCCTGTCCGCCCTGCCGGACACGCCGTCCGGCCGCCAGATGGTCGAGAGCGTCCTGGTCACGACGACCATCGCGGTGATCGTGCTGGCCGCCGCCAAGGTCGTCATCTCCGGCGGGGACACCATCGGGCCCATGATGCCGCGCGTGATTGGCATCGGGTTCGTCATCGAGATCATCGGAATCGTGGCGACGCCGCTCGCAGAGGACCGCCCGCACATCTCCGTCGAAACCCTCGCCCGGGTGTGCGCGTACACGGTGTTCGTCGTCGGGCTGGCCTTCGAGTCCACCGTGGAGCACGCCCGCGGCGCACCTCGCCATGCCGGCAAACGCAAGATCAGCGCCCTGCCGTACCTTTCGATCGCAAGCGTTGGAACCCTGCTGGTCGTCGAGTTGAGCAACGAGACCAGTGCCCGGCTGGTCCTGGCCGCCGGGACCGTCGCGCTGACCGGCCTCGTCGTCATCCGCCAGCTCGGGGCGTTCTGGGAGAACACCCGGCTGCTCGGCCGGCTGGCCTACCAGGAGAGCAGGTTCCGCTCGCTGGTCCAGAACGCGACCGACGTCATCGGCATTCTCGACGCCGAGGGGATCCCGCGGTATCTCAGCCCCGGGATCGAGCACCTGACCGGGCGTCCCGCCGAGGACTGGGTCGGCATGCGCTCCCTGCCGGCCCACGAGGAGGATCTCGCAACGGTCGCCGAGGCGTTCGAGCGGGTGCTCTCGGACACCGGGACTGCCATCGAGTACGACGCCCGCATCCACCACGTCAACGGGGAGTGGCGGTGGGTCCACGTCACCCAGACCAACCGACTCGATGATCCAGCCGTCCGGGGAATCGTCACCAACCTCAGCGACGTCACCGAGATCCGGGCATACCACGACCGCCTGGCACACCAGGCCTCCCATGACGCGCTGACCGAGCTGGCCAACCGGTCGATGTTCAGCGAAGCCGTCCAGAAAGCGATTAACCGCAACAACGAGCGCTGCTGTGTCGGCCCGCCCATGGAGCAGGGGTGCCTCGGCCTCGCCCTCATCGACCTCGACAACTTCAAGGAGATCAACGACACCTACGGTCACACCACCGGGGACGGCGTGCTCGAGACCGTCGCGGAGCGCCTGCGGACCGGCTTCCGGTCCCAGGACCTCGTCGCTCGCCTCGGCGGAGACGAGTTCGCAGTGCTGCTGGAGGACGTCAATGTCTCCGCGGTCGAGAGAATCGTCAACCGAACCTTGACCATGATGGCGCAACCGATGACGATCTCCGGACACGCGCTGCGGGTACGGGGCAGTATCGGGTTCGCCGAGGCCTTGCCGGGCGACAGCACAGAGCAGCTGATGCATCGCGCCGATCTCGCCATGTACTCGGCCAAGACCGCAGGAAAGGGAAGATTTGCCCGGTACACGGATCTCATGGCCGGGCATGCGGACGACCAGCCCCACCAGGCCGAGGAATTCGAGCGCGCCATCAGCAGGGGAGAGTTCGTCCTGCACTACCAGCCAATCGTGTCCATCCCAGACCGCCACATCGCCGGCGTCGAGGCCCTGCTGCGCTGGCAGCATCCGGAGCTCGGGCTGCTGAGCCCGATGAAGTTCCTGAAAACCGCAGAGCGCCTGGGTGCCATGGCGGCGCTGGGCCGGTGGGTGCTCCAGGAGGCATGCCGGCAGGAAGCCGCGTGGCTGGAGCACTCTCCGCTGTCCGCCCCCGGCTACGTCAGCGTCAACATCTCCCCGCGGCAGCTGCGTGAGGCGTCGTTCATCCAGGACGTCGCAGCGGCCCTCGCCAGCACCGGCCTGCCCCCGAACCGCCTGATCATCGAGATCAGCGAGACGGCGACGCCCCACTCCCCGGTCCTCGGCATTCTCAACGCGGCGCACGAGCTCGGAGTCCGGGTCGCCCTGGACAACTTCGGAGCCGCCCACTCCGCGCTGTACCTGGTCGGCGAGTATCCCGCTGACCAGCTCAAGGTCGATCGCAGCCTGCTGGAGGCCGCCGAGGGGCAGAAGGTCAACGCCGGGATCAGCCGGGTCGCCGATGCCCTCGGCCTCGACGTCGTGGTGAAAGGGATCGAGACTGCGGAGCACGTCGCCCAGGTGGAAAGGCTCGGCTTCCGGCTGGCCCAGGGGTATCACCTCGGCCCGCCAGTTCCCGTGGTGGCAAGCGCGCTCACCGCCGCCCGCTGACCGGCCGCCCGCTGCCGGCCTCTGGCATTGCC
>JAFGOK010000152.1 GCA_016926535.1 Micromonosporaceae bacterium
CGGGCTGATCGGCGGATCGGCTACGGGCCTGGCCACCGGCACCCAGCTCTGCATCGCCCTCGCCGCGCTGATCGGCATGGGGACGAAGGCCGGCATCATGCCGCTGCACGTCTGGCTCCCCCGGGCCCACCCGACCGCCCCGGCTCCGGTTTCCGCGCTGATGAGCGGCGTCATGATCAAAATTGCGATCTACGCCCTGATCCGGGTGCTCGTCGAGTGGGTCGGGATCCTGCCGACCTGGTTCGGCATCCTCGTCCTCGCGACCGGGGCCCTGTCCGCCCTCGGCGGCGTCATCTACGCGATCTTCCAGCACGAGCTGAAGCGGCTGCTGGCGCTGCACTCCATCGAGAACATCGGCATCATCGTCCTCGGGCTGGGCGCCTGCCTGATCCTCAGGGCCGAGGGCGCACCGGCCCTGGCCGGTTTCGCACTCGCGGCAGCCCTGCTGCACACCCTCAACCACGCGGTGTTCAAGGCACTGCTGTTCCTCGGGGCAGGATCGTTCGAGCGGGCGGTCGGAACCCTCCACCTCGACCGGCTCGGCGGCCTGCTCCGCCGGATGCCGTGGACTGGCGCCGCCTTCCTCGTCGGAGCGATGGCCATCGCCGGCCTGCCGCCCCTCAACGGCTTCGCCTCCGAGTGGACGACCATGCAGTCCCTGCTGCGCGTCACCCTCACCAGTGCCGACCGGGCCGGCGCGAGCGCGGCAACGGCCGGCGCTGCCGGCGCGATCGCGCTGGCCGCCCTCGCCTCGACCGCGGCCCTGGCCCTGCTGTGCTTCGTCAAGGTCGTCGGCCTGGTGCTGCTCGGCCCGGCCAGGTACCGGGAGGACACCAGGCCGGCCCCGGTCGGGGAGGCCGCCGGGCCCATGGTCATCGCGACGGGGTTCCTCGCCCTGGCCTGCTTCGTCCTCGGCCTGGCCCCCGGCCCGGTGTTCCGTGCCCTGACCAGGCTCACCGACCCGACCCTCGCGGTCGATCCAGCCGACACCGTCGTCCTCGACCTGCCTGGCACCGGCGGATTCCCCAGCGTCGGGCTCGCTGCCCTCCTGCTGGCTGTCACGGCCGGATTCATGCTGCTCCGCGGGCGGCAGACGGCGGCGCCCGCCCCGAACTGGGCCTGCGGGCAGACGGTCGAACCCTCGCTGAACTGGACCAGTGCCGGCTTCTCCAAGCCGCTGCGGCTCGTGCTGCGACCCGTGCTCCGCAGCCGGCACGAGGTCACCGCCCGCGAGGACGGCGGTGTTCTGCGGGAGGTCAGCTACCGCGGGCGGGTCCCACAGCTGATCGACGACCACCTCTACCGGCCGCTGGCCCGCTGGTCAGTCACAGCCGCCGTCCAGGCCAGGCGCCTGCAGTCAGGCAGCCTGAGCCGGTATGCGACCTACCTGATCGGACTCATCGTCGTACTGCTCGGCGCAGCAAGGATCGGGGTGCTCGGATGAGCCAGCAGTCCATCGCCGCCGCGGTGCAGCTGCTGGGGGGCCTGCTGGCCGCTCCGCTGCTGCCAGGGCTGATCCAGCACTGGAAAGCCCGCTTGCAGGGCCGGCGCGGGCCGACCCCGCTCCAGCCGTACCGGGAACTGCGCCGGCTATGGTCCAAGAGCACCGTCTCGGTGGAAGGCACCACCGCCGTGTACCGGCTGGCACCATCCCTGGCTGTGGCAAGCCTGGTTGGTGCGGTGGTCCTGGTGCCGGTCGCGCAGAGTGCCCCGAACCTCGGCCTGGGCCACGACGCGCTGGTCCTGCTGGGACTGCTCGCCCTGGCCCGCTTCGCTCTCGCCACGGCCTCCTGGGACGTCGCCAACGGGTTCTCCCTGATCGGCGCGAGTCGCGATCTGATGCTCTCGGTGTTCGTCGAAGCAACAATGATCCTGTCAATCGCTGTAGCAGCCCTGGTCGCGGGCACGACCGACCTGCGGTTGATCATCGCCGGCACGGCCGGGACCAGCTCATGGTCCAGCCCGCTGCTGGCGTTCGGAGCGATGGCGTTCGCACTGGTCGTCGTCGCGGAGACCGGGCGGCAGCCGATCGACAACCCGGACACTCACCTGGAACTCACCATGATCCATGAGGGACCGCTGCTGGAGTACGCCGGCCGCGACCTCGCCTACCTGCACTGGGCCGCTGCGGCCCGGCACTGGGTGGTCCTCGTTCTCGCGGCGCAGGTCTTCCTCCCGCACCCAGCGAATCCGCTGCTCCAGCTGGGACTCCTCCCCATCGTCCTGATCGGGCTGTGCGGTGTCCTCGCCGTCACGGAGACCCTCGTTGCCAAGCTCCGGGTCTTCCGGGTTCCGCACCTGCTCGGCGCCGGGGCGACCGTCGCGCTCCTCGGCATCGCCGCCCGCCTCGGAGGGATCGTATGACCACGACACTGCTCGCCTGGATTCTCGCCGGCCTTGGGCTCGCCGTGCTGGCCGTGCGGCACCGCGTCGCCGCAGTCTGCCTGGTCACTGGCCAGGCGATGGTGCTGATGGCACTGGCGTTCCACGACGCGCGGGAAACCGGCGACCTCATCGCGGCGTCGGCGCTGACCGCCAGAACGCTGCTGCTCGCAGGGCTGTTCGGGCTGCTGATCAGGAACACCCGGGACACCCGGCTGGTGCACCCGGGACTCGGGCTGGTCCGCAGGATCGGTGCGGGGATCGCCCTGGCCCTGGTCCTGATCTGGCTCGTTCCGACCATCGGATTGGGCACCCGAGCCATCGAGCAGGCAATCCTCGCCGTCGTCGCCCTCGGCCTGGTCATCGCGGCGACGAGCAGGGCGACGCTCCAGCAGATCCTCGGCATCGTGGTCGTCGAAAACGCGCTCGTCCTGGCGGCCCTGGAACTGCCGGGCACCTCGTGGCTCATCGAACTGGGCCTGGCCTTCGACCTCGTCCTCCTCGCGGCCGTCGCGGGGGCCTTCCACCGCCGGATCGTCGCGCAGTTCGGGGCCGGCGACACGGCAGCGCTGAGGAGCTTGCGTGACTGACCACCAGATCCTTGCCGTGACCTCGGTCGCGCTGCCAGCGCTCTTCGCCTGCCTACTCATGATCACTCCGCGCAGGTGGATGACAGCGGTCTCACTCGCCAGCGGGACAGCGACCGGGGCCATTGCAGCGGCCGTCGCTGCTGGCTCGATCATCGGCTACCGGGATCCCGAGGCCAACGGATGGATCGTGCTCGACGCCGCCGGAGGGCTGCTGGTCGCCGTCGTTGGCGCGGTCGGCCTGATCGGCGTCTGGGTCTCCCCCGCGTACCTGCGGTCCGTGGACGGCCCGGCCCCACGATCGGCGGACAGCCCGGCCCCGCGGCACCGCGGTCCACGGGTGTACTACAGCGTGTTCTTCGCCTTCTGGGCGATCCTGCTGGCGGTGCCGCTCATCGGCAACCTCGGCGGAGCCTGGATCCTCATCGAGGCGACCACCGCCGCTTCGGCGCTGCTCGTCGGCTTCACCGGCAAGCCACGAGCGCTGGAGGCCGGCTGGAAGTACCTCGTGCTCACCTCCCTCGGGCTCGGGGTCGCCCTGCTGGGCATCGCGCTGATCGCCGCGGGCATCCCCGGCGGGGGCCTCGGGGCGCTCTCCTGGCGGGCCCTGGCGACCTACGACGCGGGCCAGCAGGCCGGGACGGTCGCATACCTGCTGCTCATCGCTGGCCTCGCTGCCAAGATCGGCTGGGCTCCGGTCCACAACTGGCTGCCAGACGCGCACTCCGAGGCTCCCGCGCCGGTCTCCGCGATCCTGTCAGCCGCCCTGCTGCCGACCGTGCTCCTGATCGCATGGCGCTGCCAGCAGGGACTGGCGCCCGCC
>JAFGOK010000698.1 GCA_016926535.1 Micromonosporaceae bacterium
CTAGATCGGGTCTCGTGGATCTCGCCAGAGCGAGCCGCGACCCGCCCTGGGCCTACGTGATGGTCACGGCGATCGGTTCGCTGAGCTTCGTCCCGAGCCTGCCAATGAGCTGGTACCGCCCGGCCGGGGGCGGTTGCCTGTCAGAGCAGCCAGCGGCGGTCGAGGTGCCATCCCATAGCACGGTGAACATGTGCTCGATGTTGGGGGCGAGTGTCCGAACCGAGGTGCCGTGTTTCGGGTCACACGCATCCGACGAGTACACCTTGGCCGTGTCCTGCTGAAGGAAGAGCTCCTGCATGTCAGCGCCCACGTCCCGGGGGCAGGACCGGGAGGAGACATTCTTGATCTTTATTGCCAGCCTGGTTCCCTGTCCCCTGGGGAGGGTCACGCTTTCCGCGGCTGGCGTCACCTGCAACTCAGCGTCGGTACACGGGACCGTCTGATCGTTCTCCGTGGCGGGCACTGCGGTGCTCGCCACCGCGGTCGGCGATGCCGGCGACTCGTCGATCACCGGGGACAGCAGTGACGGCGAGGGTGAAGCCGATGGGTCCTCCGTGGTCGGGGTCAGGACAGCACCCTTGGTCTGGGGTTCATCCGGGCCTGACACCACCAACCACCCGGCCGCGAGGACGAGCGCGAGCACGCCGAGCACCATAGCTCGCCTCCGCCAGTAGACGGCCGAAGGCAGCGACCCAACCGTCAGTCTCATGATGTCTCCACCGTATCGAGTGACCGGTCTGTCACCAGCGCGGCACGCCGTCCACCCCGGTCAGCCTCTTGGTTCCTGGTACACCTTCCTGGTATGGACGGCGCCTGCCCCCGTCACTCGGTCGAGGAAGATCAGCCCATCGCAATGGTCGATCTCGTGCTGCAGCGCCCGAGCTTCGAAGGCATCCGTCTCGAACTCGATCTCCTCGTCGCTCCCCGGCAGCAGGCCAGCAACCACGAGCTTGCGCGCTCGCTTGACATCCCCGGTCAGGTCGGGAACGGACATACATCCTTCCCTGCCCTTCTGCCACTGCGTTGCGGAGACGATCCGAGCGTTGCACAGGACGAACACGCCGTGGTTGGTGCGGGCCTTGGGATGCCCGGTCACGTCGACCGCGAAGATTCGAGCTCCGATCCCGATCTGGGATGCCGCCAACCCGACGCATCCCGGAGAGACCCGCATCGTCGCCACTAGATCCTCTGCAAGGCGCACCGTCTCCTCGGCACAGGGGTCAACTGGATCGCCTGGTCGTGCGAGGACCAAGGCCGGGGCCCGCACCACGGGGCGGACCCTGCCATCTCCCCGGGGGTTCCACCGGGCGACCGGATCAAGCAGTTCCACCTGCGGCGTGCTGCCAGCGCCTGTCACAGCAGATCCGCCTCACCAGCGCGGAACGTCGCCTCCACGCCGAGTCCTGTCGCGACATCGTGGAGCCGCTGGTCCAGAGCCTCCTGATCGGCCTTCGCGGGAAGATCGACCTCTGCAACCAGCACGTACAGGTGGCCGACCAGTCTGGTCGTCAAATCGGTGATGTTGCCGCCGGCCTCCGCGACAACCCTGGTGAGGGCCGCGACGATCCCGAGGCGATCAGCCCCGTGCACGGTGAGCAGGTAGTGCTCTCCAAGATCACCCGTTGGATCCTCCTGATCGACCCCCCTGACCGTCGCGACCAGTGCCCCGCCGGCTGTCAGAGGAGTCAACGCGGTCTCAATCGCGGGAGCTTCGGCCTCTCCCGCGCAGACCAGCGTCATCGCGAAATGGCCACGAAGCCTGGTCATCGTCGAGTCGGTCAGGTTCAGACCGAGACCAGCGAGGATCTCGGAGGCCTCGGCGATGATCCCTGGACGATCCGCGCCGAGGACGGTAACGGCATACTCGTTCACCCCAGCATTCTGCCTGCCCGGTCGCCGCGTCCGCCAGCGCACGCGCACCACCCGCACGCGCACCACCCGCACGCGCACCACCCGCACGCGCACCACCCACGTGCGCGACCACCCACGTGCGCGACCACCCGCCGCCAGTCGCACGCGCGACACGTACGATCGCGCCCGTGACCGTTCGGCACCAATCTGCCCAGGCGAAAGGCCGCGAGCCAACGCCTGCTCCTCCCTCGCCCGTCGATCCGGTTTCGCCCGACTCCTCCCACTCGATCGCGCGATCGGTCGCTGACTGGTACCTGACGAACGCCCGGAACCTCCCGTGGCGGCAGCCCGGGGTCAGCCCGTGGCTGGTGCTGGTCAGCGAGATGATGTTGCAGCAGACACAGGTATCGCGCGTCGAACCCGTCTGGCTGACGTTCAGCGCGCGCTGGCCGTCCCCAGCGGCGCTCGCGGCAGAGCCGGTCTCGGAGATCATCCGAGCCTGGGGAAGGCTGGGCTATCCCAGACGCGCCGTCCGGCTGCATGCCTGCGCCGCGACCCTGGTGGCCAGGCACGCCGGCCAGGTGCCCAGCGACCTGCGCGATCTGCTCTCGCTCCCGGGCATTGGGGCATACACAGCCCGTGCCGTCGCGGTATTCGCCTACCGCCAGCGGCATCCGGTCGTTGACACCAACGTCCGCCGCGTTGTCGCCCGCGTCCTGACTGGCCAGGAACCGGCTGGCAGGGCAACGACCGCAGCGGACCTACTGGCGACCGAGACGCTCCTGCCCGAGGAACCGGAGGCCGCAGCGCTGGCCTCTATCGCGTTCATGGAACTCGGAGCCCTCGTGTGCACCGCCAGCGGGCCAAAATGCCGGGACTGCCCGCTGCTGCCGGCCTGCGCGCTGGTGCGTCGTCAGCACGCAGAAGGGCCGGCGCGACGCGCAGAAGGGCCGGCGGGGGTTCCGCAACCGCCCGCACCGACCCAGCCAAGCCAGCCCCCGGAGCGGAACTGGAAGAAACGCCCAGCCCAGCGGTATCTCGGCACCGACCGGCACGTTCGGGGCCTGCTCCTAGCGGTACTCCGGGAAGCAACCGAGCCGGTGCCAGCCACCCGTCTCGACCTGGTGTGGCATGACCCGGAACAGCGGGACCGAGCGCTGGCCAGCCTGGTGACGGACGGGCTGGCCCAACGAGTCACAGCCAATCACTACGCGCTTCCGTCGTAGAAGCCCCGTCATCGAAGCCCGCTCCGCCCGGCCGCTTTCCGCTTTCCGGGCCTCTCCGGTGCCTTCTGGCCTCCTGCGCCTCCCGGGGGGCCTAAGCAGCACGTTGGGGCCCTCTGGGGCGGCCCAGAGGGCCCCAACACCGCCTGTTACGACTCCTCAGACCCGCTGGACGCCCCAGCTGCCTTCCCAAGGTCGACGGGAACGGCGTCCGGCAGTGCCGCCGGCTTGTCGGCCCCCCGGAACACCAGTTTGGCGTGCTCGAAGTCAGCCGGGTCACCTTCGCAGTCCGCGAGCACGATCTGGCCAGGACGCAGCTCGTTGAACAGGATCCGCTCGGACAACGAGTCCTCGATCTCCCGCTGGATCGTCCGGCGCAGTGGTCGAGCGCCCAGAACGGGGTCGTAACCCTTCTTCGCCAGGAAGCGCTTGGCCGTGTCTGTCAGCTCCAAGCCCATGTCCTTGTTGCGCAGCTGCGTCTCGATACGAGCGATCATCAGATCGACGATGCCGAGAATCTGGTCCTCCGTCAGCTGGTGGAAGACGATCGTGTCATCGATACGGTTGAGGAACTCCGGGCGGAAGTGCTGCTTCAACTCGTCGTTGACCTTCTGCTTCATCCGCTCGTAGTTGCTCTCGACGTCCTCGCTGGCCTGGAATCCCATCGACACCGCCTTGGCGACATCGCGAGTCCCGAGGTTCGTCGTCAGGATGATCACCGTGTTCTTGAAGTCCACGATCCGGCCCTGACCATCGGTCAGTCGCCCGTCCTCCAGAATCTGAAGCAGGGTGTTGAAGACGTCCGGATGAGCCTTCTCGATCTCATCGAACAGGACGACCGAGAACGGCCGGCGCCGCACCTTCTCCGTCAGTTGCCCGCCCTCGTCATACCCGACGTATCCGGGCGGAGCCCCGACCAGCCGGGAAACGGTGTAGCGGTCGTGGAACTCGCTCATGTCGAGCTGGATCAGCGAGTCCTCGCTGCCGAACAGGAACTCCGCCAGAGCCTTGGAAAGCTCGGTCTTCCCGACCCCGGAGGGGCCCGCAAAGATGAACGAGCCCGACGGACGCTTCGGGTCCTTCAGCCCGGCCCGGGTCCGCCGGATCGCCTTGGAGACGGCCTTGACCGCGTCATCCTGCCCAACCAGCCGCTTGTGGAGCTCATCCTCCATCCGCAGCAGGCGGGAAGTCTCCTCCTCGGTGAGCTTGTAGACCGGGATACCCGTCCAGTTCGCAAGCACCTCGGCGATCTGCTCGTCGTCCACCTCGCTGACGACGTCAAGATCACCGGCTTTCCACTCCTTTTCCCGCTGGGCTTTCTGGCCCAGCAGCTGCTTCTCCTTATCCCGAAGTTGGGCAGCCCGTTCGAAGTCCTGCGCGTCGATTGCCGATTCCTTGTCCCGGCGGACCTGGGCAATGCGCTCGTCGAAATCGCGCAGATCCGGCGGAGCCGTCATCCGGCGGATCCGCATGCGCGCGCCGGCCTCGTCAATAAGGTCAATCGCCTTGTCGGGGAGATAGCGGTCTGAAATGTACCGATCAGCCAGTTGGGCCGCGGCCACCAGAGCGGCATCCGTGATGCTAACCCTGTGATGTGCCTCATACCGATCCCGCAGGCCCTTGAGAATTTCAATAGTGTGCGCGAGGGACGGCTCGCCGACCTGGATCGGTTGGAAGCGCCGTTCAAGCGCCGCATCCTTCTCAAGGTGCTTGCGGTATTCGTCGAGGGTCGTCGCGCCAATGGTCTGAAGCTCGCCCCTGGCCAGCATCGGCTTGAGGATGCTCGCCGCGTCAATAGCACCTTCGGCCGCTCCCGCACCAACGAGAGTGTGAATCTCGTCAATGAACAGGATGATATCGCCCCTTGTGCGAATTTCCTTGAGCACCTTCTTGAGGCGTTCCTCGAAGTCGCCACGGTATCGGGAACCCGCGACGAGCGCACCGAGGTCAAGGGTGTACAGGTGTTTGTCCTTCAGCGTCTCGGGAACCTCGCCCTTGATGATGCGCTGGGCCAGTCCTTCGACGACCGCCGTCTTGCCGACGCCTGGCTCCCCGATGAGGACCGGATTGTTCTTGGTCCGGCGGGAAAGCACCTGCATCACCCGCTCGATCTCTTTCTCCCGGCCGATGACCGGATCGAGCTTGCCCTCCCGCGCCGCCTGCGTCAGATTGCGGCCGAACTGGTCAAGCACCAGCGACGTCGACGGGGTCGCCTCACCGGTCGCCCCGGAACCAGCAGCTGCCGGCTCCTTGCCCTGGTACCCGGACAGCAGCTGGATGACCTGCTGACGCACCCGGTTGAGGTCGGCTCCGAGCTTGACCAGAACCTGGGCCGCGACCCCTTCGCCCTCCCGGATCAGTCCGAGCAGGATGTGCTCGGTGCCGATGTAGTTGTGACCGAGTTGCAGCGCCTCTCGCAGCGACAGCTCAAGCACCTTCTTGGCGCGAGGCGTGAACGGGATGTGCCCGCTCGGGGCCTGTTGCCCCTGACCGATGATCTCCTCAACCTGCTGGCGGACGCCTTCCAGAGAGATCCCCAGGCTTTCGAGTGCCTTGGCCGCGACGCCCTCGCCCTCATGGATGAGGCCGAGCAGGATGTGCTCGGTGCCGATGTAGTTGTGGTTGAGCATCCGAGCCTCTTCCTGGGCCAGGACGACAACCCGACGTGCCCGGTCGGTGAACCGCTCGAACATCACTGCTCCCTACGTGCCGTGTCCGTCGCCGCCGTCGCGCCAACCGCGCAAACCCCGCCAGCGGGACGCACCGCAACTGCGGTGCGGTCCGTCAGGCGAGCGAGCGTTCCCAAAGCGGACGTCGACGTGACCGTGCAATCACTCTATCGCCGACGACCGACTGTTCGAGTCGGTGCAGTGGCGAGGACCGGCGAACTTGATCGCCAGTTTTTCGCCTGCCACGCGGATAATCCGGGCATAATTCCGCGTTTCTCCCCAGCGGGAAGGCAACATCTCCGGCACGCTGTCTTCGTCGTACGCGCACAGCGAAATCTACCCACACTGACGGCAGGGGTAGCAGCAGCGGCACCCGCTCGACCATGGCCGAGCGGTGCCGCCATTTGCCGCCAGCAACCGATAGCAGCCTGCCGACGCCTGCCATTGTTGGACCCGCGAAGACTACCGGCCTCCGCGAGGCCAACGTCGGTTTCGGTCAGCGTCCTGCTTCAGCGTTGAAACGGTCGACGATTTCCTGCTTGATGCGCCCGCGGTCGGAGACCTTGATCCCCTTCGCTTGGGCCCATTCGCGGATGGCCTTGTTCTGGTCGCGGTCGGCAGCTGCCCCTCCGCGACCACGAGCGCTCGCCGCGCGCCCGCCGACAACCACGCCGCCACGACCAATCTTCGTGCCGGCGGTGACGTACGGCGCGAAGGCTTCGCGCAGCTTTGAGGCGTTCTTCTTCGACAGGTCGATCTCGTACTGAGTGCCGTCGAGGGCAAACTTGACCGTCTCGTCGGCGTCGCCGCCGTCGATGTCATCGACGAGCACGTGGATGGTCCGCTTGGCCACGGTGCATTTCCTCTCAAGGGTAAAACTGTCCCCGCAATGGAAAACGATAACGCAGTACTGCCGCTTGGCGTCAACGGCACGGCGAAATCACTCCGGACGGACCAGAGGAAAGAGGATCGTCTCCCGAATCCCCAGGCCCGTGAGTGCCATCAGAAGGCGGTCGATTCCCATGCCCATGCCCCCGGCCGGTGGCATTCCGTACTCCATCGCACGCAGAAAGTCCTCATCGAGCTGCATCGCTTCAACATCGCCCTTGGCCGCCAGCAGTGACTGGGCCACCAACCGTTCCCGCTGGACGACTGGGTCAACAAGTTCCGAGTACGCCGTCGCAAGCTCGACTCCCCTGACATAGAGGTCCCACTTCTCGGCCACACCAGGCGTCGAACGGTGCGCACGCGTCAACGGACTCGTCGACACCGGATAGTCGCGGACGAACGTCGGCTGGATGAGCAATGGCTGAACAAGCGCCTCGAACAGCTCCTCGGCAAGCTTCCCAGCACTCCAAAGGGGGTCGACGGCCAGGTCGAGCTTGGACGCGTACGCTGCAAGGACCTCGCGGGATGTTTCAGGAGTGATCTGTTCCCCCAACGCGTCGGAAAGCGCGCCAAATAGCGACACCTCACACCAGGTACCCCCAAGGTCCAACTCTTCCCCATCCGAGGACCGAACAACGTGAGAGCCGAAGACGGCTATTGCCGCTTCCTGAACCAGTTCCCGGGTGAGTATGGCCATGGCGTCGTAGTCCCCATAGGCCTGATACGCCTCGAGCATGGCGAACTCGGGCGAGTGCGATGAGTCGACGCCTTCGTTACGGAAGTTGCGGTTGATCTCAAAGACCCGCTCGATACCTCCAACAACCGCCCGCTTGAGGAAAAGCTCGGGGGCAATCCGCAGGTACAAATCCGTGTCAAGTGCATTGCAGTGAGTGACGAACGGCCGGGCCGCCGCCCCCCCGTGCAGCAACTGCAGCATCGGGGTCTCGACCTCAATGAACTGGCGATTCTGCAGGGATTCGCGGAGGCTGCGGACGACGGTCGCCCTCGTCAGCACAGTCTCCCGCGCCACCGGCCTCATGATCAGATCAACGTAGCGCTGCCGGACCCGGGCCTCCTCGCTCATCGGCCGGTGCGCGACGGGCAGCGGCCGCAGCGACTTCGCCGTCATGACCCACCGGTCAGCGAGCACGGAAAGCTCGCCCCGCTTGCTCGTGATGACCTCTCCGATCACCCCGACATGGTCGCCAAGATCAACCAGACGCTTCCAGCCCTCCAGCGCACGCTCACCGATCTTGGCAAGGGAGAGCATGATCTGCAGTTCCGTCCCGTCCCCTGACCTGAGGGTGGCAAAGCACAGCTTCCCGCTGTTCCGGATAAACATCACCCTGCCGGCGACGGCGGCCTGCTCTCCGGTCGCGGTGTCGGTCGCGAGGTCCGCGTACTTCGCTCGGATCTCCGCGATCGTCGCCGTGCGCTGGAATCCCACCGGATACGGCTCTCGGTCCGGGTTCCCGTCCGCCAGCATCCTTGCCCGCTTCTCGCGACGCACCCGCATCTGCTCCGGCAGGTCGTCTTCTGGCGTTCTTGGCTGAAGGTGCTCGCTCACGGCTGCGCTCTCTCGTCTGCGTCGAGTCCTCGGCCTCGCGACCCTGTGCCGGGTGGGATGGCGGACCATCGTCAGCTGGCCGAGGACAGAATCCAGGTTCGCCGAATGAGCGTACTCAACCCGTCGCGTTCAGCCGTCAAGGGACCGTTCCAGGTCCCGTAGGGTTGGGGTGTGGAGCTCGAACCCGACCGCACCGTCGCCTCCCGCTCCTTCGGCATGGCAGCGGCCCTGTATGACCGGGCAAGGCCGCCGTACCCGGAGGAGGCCGTCCGATGGATGCTGGAGCCGGCCGGGCACGGATCGCTGCGGGTCGTCGACCTCGGCGCGGGCACCGGCATCCTTACCCGGGCACTCCTGCGGCTCGGCCATGAGGTCCGCCCGATCGAGCCGGACCCGGGCATGTGCGACCGCCTCGCCGAACTAAGCCCGGCGATCGAGCCGTTGCCCGGAACAGCCGAGGCCATGCCTGTTCCGGACGCCTGGGCCGATGCTGTCGTGGCCGGTCAGGCATACCACTGGTTCGACGTCGACCGGGCCCATCCGGAGATCGCACGGGTACTGAGGCCCGGCGGGGCGCTCGGCCTGGTGTGGAATGACCGGGATGAGGGCATCTCGTGGCTCGCAGAGCTCACCGTCCTCGCCAATGGTCTCGCTGGTCGCAGACAGTCGGTCGGTCACAACGCTCCGACCTCGATCCCACCCTGGTTTGGCCCGGTGGAGCACGAGGTCTTCCGGCATTCCGTCGCACACACCGTCGATTCACTGATCGAATTAATCATGTCTCGGTCGTACTATCTCACCGCCTCGCCCCAGCAGCAGGAGAAAATCGTCCGTGCCGTGCGAACACTTGCCTCGGAACACCCGGACCTCGAACACCGGAGCACCTTCGAACTGCCGTACCGGGCTCAGGCGTACCGGGCGACGCGGCTTTTCGGGGACTGCTAGACGTTCCGCTGAAAGACCAGGCGGAGACCGATGAGGGTCAGCATCGGCTCATGATGAGTAATCGTCTGGCACTCACCCAGCACGATGGAAGCGAGTCCCCCGGTGGCAACCACAGCGTTGACCGAGCCCCCGAGTTCCTCGGTCACTTTCCGTACGATGCCGTCGACCTGACCGGCAAAGCCGTACACCACCCCGGACTGAAGGCACTCGACGGTGTTCTTCCCGATCGCTCTCGGCGGTCTGGCCAGCTCGATCCGGCGGAGTTGGGCCGCACGGGCGGCGAGGGCCTCGACGGAAACCTCGATCCCCGCCGTCAGGACCCCGCCGAGATACTCTCCCCTCCGGCCAACGACATCAAAATTTGTCGAAGTACCGAAATCAACAACAATCGAGGGACCCCCATAGAGCGTGTATGCGGCCAGGGTGTTGACAACCCTGTCCGAACCCGCCTCCTTGGGGTTGTCGATTGCCATCGGCACTCCCGTCCGGGTCCCCGGCTCGACAATCACCGCAGGGACGTCGGGGTAGTAGCGCCTGAGCATCCCCCGTACCGCTCTCAGCGCCGCTGGAACCGTTGAGCAGGCCGCGATACCGGATACACCAACCCCGTCCGGAGCGAGCAGTCCTCGCAGCATCAGTCCGAGTTCGTCGGAGGTCGACCGCCCGTCGGTTTTGACGCGCCACGAATGCCCGAGCTTCTCGCCGTCGAACGTGGCGAAGACCGTGTTCGTGTTCCCGATGTCGATGCACAACAGCACGCCAGACAGCCTATGTCACCCCTGGACGACTCGAACCGCCCCTCAACCAAGGTGCACCCGCAGATCAGTGGAGGTCAAAGGCGATGTCAAGGATTGGCGAGGAATGGGTCAGCGCCCCGACAGACAGATAGTCGACCCCGGTTGCCGCGAACTCCGCGGCGACGTCCAGGGTCAGCCCGCCGGTCGCTTCCAGTTCCGCGCGGTCGCCGACGACCTCGACCACCGAACGCAGGAGTCGGGGGGTCATGTTGTCGCAGAGTAGAAAGCCGGCTCCGGCCTCGACCGCCTCGACCGCCTCTGCCAGGGTCTCGACCTCGACCTGGACGGGCACGTCCGGGAACATCGCGCGGACTCGCCGGAACGCTGCGGCGACGCCCCCGGCTGCCAGCCGATGGTTGTCTTTGATCATCGCGACGTCGTAGAGGCCCATCCGCTTGTTCGTTCCACCCCCGGCACGCACGGCGTACTTGTCGAGAATCCGAAGCCCCGGGGTGGTTTTCCTGGTGTCCAGAACCATGGCCTTCGTTCCGGCGAGGGCATCGGCCCAGCGGCGGGTATGCGTCGCCACACCAGACATTCTCGACAGAAGGTTCAGCACAGTCCGCTCAGCCGTCAAAAGGTCCCTGACCGGCCCGGCGACGGCAGCCAGCACCGACCCCCCAGCGACGGCCTCACCATCCGCGGCCAGCTGATCGACCGTGACCGTACCCCCGGAGGCCAGCTCGTACACTGCGGCGGCAACCGGCAGGCCAGCGACGATCCCTGGCTCGCGGGCGACGAGATCGCCATCTCCCAGCTGGTCCCCCGGAATGGTCGCGACGCTCGTGACGTCGAGCCCGGACGGCCCGAGGTCCTCCAGAAGCGCCGCGCTGATGATCGTTCGGACCCCCTCCGGATCCAGCCCCGCCCGGACCAGGGCTGCTACGGTTGCAGGCTGCATGTCGTCGGCTCCCATGTCTGGTTCAGTGTGCCGTCGTCGTCGATTCCGGCGATCAGGTGCCCGCACCAGGCGTCCTGACGAGCTGGATAGTCCTGGCGCCAGTGGCTCCCGCGCGTCTCCTCACGGCTGGTCGCCGCAGCGACCAGCGCGCTGGCGACAGTGAGCAGATTCGCCGCTTCCCAGGTGGCCGTTCCGGCCTCGGTTGGGCGAGCCGCCCCGAGCGACGCGATGGTCCGCGCCGCCGCCGCCAGTGAATCCCCGCTGCGCAGGACACCTGCGTTCCGGCTCATCTCCGACTGGAGCGATGGCCGGACGGCCGGATCAACCAGCCAGCCACCCTCCGCCGAAAAGTTGACGGGATCTCGCTGAGGCGGAGGTGAGCCGGCGATGTCCTCCGTGATGCGCCTGGCGAACACCAGACCCTCCAGCAGGGAGTTCGACGCCAGCCGGTTCGCCCCGTGAACCCCGGTGCACGCCACCTCACCGCAGGCGTAGAGCCCCTGGATGGTCGTGCGGCCAGAGGCATCCGTCCGGACGCCCCCAGAGGCGTAGTGCGCCGCAGGAGCGACCGGGATGAGGTCATCCGCCGGGTTGAGGCCAGCCGCGAGACACGATGCCACGATCGTCGGGAACCTTGTCGCGAGAAACTCCCGGCCAAGATGGCGGGCGTCCAGCCAGACGTGAGATGTGCCCTCCTCGACCATGACCCGGTGGCTGGCCTTCGCGACAATGTCCCGCGGCGCCAGTTCCGCGAGATCGTGCTGCCCGACCATGAACCGCCGGCCCTCGCCGTCTCGGAGCAATGCCCCCTCGCCCCGCAGGGCCTCGCTGATCAATGGCTGCTGCTGCGAAGCCGCCCCGCTCCCCGGGACCTGGGAAGGCACCATCAGGGCAGTGGGATGAAACTGGACAAACTCCACATCCGTCACCGCAGCCCCGGCCCGCATCGCCAGGGCGACGCCGTCCCCGGTAGAGACCACCGGATTCGTGGTCGAGGCGTAGATCTGCCCCATCCCGCCGGATGCCAGCACGACCGTACGCCCCAGGATGGCTCCGACCCCGTCCGGCGTTCCCTCGCCCAGGACGTGCAGTGTCACCCCGCACGCCCGTCCCTTCGAATCCCGCAGCAGGTCAAGTGCCAGGGAGTGCTCAAACAGGCGAATCCACGGGTCCCTGCGTACCGCGGCATGGAGCGCTCGCTGCACCTCTGCCCCGGTCGCGTCACCCCCGGCGTGCACGATCCGGCGGGCATGATGCCCGCCCTCGCGGGTGAGCTGCAACGCGCCATCGGCCGCCCGGTCGAAATCCGCTCCCCACCGGATCAGCTCCCGGATGCGGGCCGGACCTTCCCGAACCAAAAGATCAACGGCTGCGACATCGCACAGGCCCGCCCCTGCGACCAGCGTGTCCCTGGCGTGGGCCGCCCAGGAGTCCTCCGGGTCCAGCACCGCGGCGATGCCGCCCTGCGCCCAGCGAGTCGAGCCATCGTCAGTATTGACCTTGGTTACGACGGTGACGTGCAGCCCGGCCTCCCGAAGATGCAGCGCACATGCCAAGCCTGCGATGCCGGAACCGATGACGACGACGTCCGTGCTCTCAAACCAGCCGGGGTCAGGGGCGGCAAGTCGAAGACCAAGGGTTGGCAGGAGGGGCACTGGCATTGTGAAACCTCAGGTCATAGCTCAGACGCGGCACGCGTCTCAGGCGTAGTTGATGGGCAGCCCGCTGGTGCCGATGCCCTTGACGGAGCCCGTGATGTTCTTCGGAATCCAGGCATAGCACCGCACGCCTCGGTTGCCCAACTCCCATGCCGCCTTGGTGAACGGGCTGACCACCAGCCCAACGCGATACTGGAAGTCCTTGTTGTTCGGAATGCCGGCATAGGAAGCGACGACGCCTCGGCAACCGTCCAAATCGGCCTCGCCCCGAGCGTCGGCGTTGGTCGGGTACGT
This sequence comes from Micromonosporaceae bacterium, assembly GCA_016926535.1. GTDB lineage: Bacteria > Actinomycetota > Actinomycetes > Mycobacteriales > Micromonosporaceae > JABDRL01. The sequence goes on from JAFGOK010000698.1 coordinate 12,794, forward strand.
ACCGTCCGGGTGCTCGTAGACCCCGACGAATTCCCCGTTGTGCTGCGTGGAGCAGTCGACGAAGGTCTTGTCGATGTTCCCGCCGCTCTCCTTGATCGTCGCGCACTTCAGGGCCAGCGAACCACCTGACGCGAGCTCCCCCTTGACGCTCTTCTCCCTGCTGGCGACCAGGTAATCCTCGAAGTCCTGGTACTCCACCACGTCGCAGCGGTACCACCGCGCCCCGGCATCCCAATGCAGCTCGATCGGCAGGACGAGGAACAGGCCAAGGCGCCCGGTCCTCCAGTCCGCTCCCAGATACTCCTTCGCGACCGAGGTGCACTGGCCAAAGGCCTGGCGACGTTCCGTCCCACCGGCGAGCGGTGGCGAGGTGCGGTCAGCCGCCTCGCCCTCGAACTGCCCAACGTAGATCGTCTCGACCGTATGTTCCTTGCCGCAGTCAACAGCCTCCGGCCATCGCGCCACGTCCGTCGGATCCTCAGCGGCGACGGAGTAGCACGCTGGGGCGGTCGGTATTGCGATCTTCGGCTCCGGCGGCAATGCCCAGCCGTTGATCAGATCGCCGTCGACCCCTGCCGGCTTCCCGCATCCGGTCAGGCCCAGTGCCACCGTCACCAGGGCCGCAGCCCCGACGGCCCAACGCCGCACGATTGACCTCCCCGAGCCATGGGAACCAGACGGACGGCCTCCCAAGGCCGCCCACGGCACCGCTAACGGATGACAGTGATGTCACCCCGTACCGGCTGCCCAACGATACCTGGCGCCGTCGAAGCTGGATCACCGGAAAGGGTGATGATGCGGTTGTTTCCATCGACATGAACGACGGCTGGGCGAAATGTCCGAGCAGAAGCGTCGTCCAGCTGCACGTAGGAGATGAGAATCACTAGGTCACCCGGATGTACCAGGTGCGCGGCAGCCCCGTTGATCCCGATGACCCCGCTCCCGCGCGGTCCGGGAATGACGTAGGTCTCCAACCTCGCGCCGTTGGTGATGTCGACGATGGCCACCTGCTCGCCCGGCAGCAGATCCGCCGCATCCATCAGGTCCTCGTCGATCGTGACGGATCCGACATAGTCAAGATCGGCCTGGGTCACCGTCGCACGATGGATCTTGGATTTGAACATCGTTCGCGCAAACATTAGTCGAGCTCCACAGCCATATTGTCGATAAGCCTCGTCTTCCCAACCCGTGCCGCCACCAGCAACCTCGCCCGCCCTCTCCCTTCAGGGCCGACGGGACGCAGCTGATCATCGGTCAAGACGAGGTAGTC
>JAFGOK010000699.1 GCA_016926535.1 Micromonosporaceae bacterium
GTCCCCTCCGATTGGTGGTGAACGGCCATGGCAAGATCCCGCGCACCCATCGGAGACAACCTCGCGCGTCTGCGGCGACAGCGCGAGTTGACACAGGAAGGTCTTGCCGAACGAGCCGGGGTGTCGGTCGACCTGGTGAAGAAGCTCGAACAGCACCAGCGCGACTCAGCCAGGCTGAGCACCCTAGAAGCTCTGGCCAGCGCTCTGGATGTCGCCCTGTCCGAATTGACCAGCACAACGCTCGGCGGCCTCCAACCTGTACCCGCAGCGGCTAGCACGAATTCGCCCAGCTTCACGGGGTTCAGGATGACCCAGCGCAGAGCGACCATAGAACGCATGAACGCCGATGACCTCGACGAAATCCGGCGCACCATCGCGCACCTGGTCGAGCTGGATACGCTCCACGGCTCTGCTGGTTTGGAGGGTCTTGCCCTGCGCGCGTTCAGTGAAGCTCGCGGTCGGCTCGCTGTCTCACGCTGCCCGGCAACGCTTGCCGCAGAACTGGCCGAGGGTGTGGCAGAACTGGGCCAAGTCGCCGCTTGGCTGCTGCATGACTCCGACCGGCACCATTCGGCCAAGGCGACGCTCGCCGAAGCGCTCACCATCGTCACCACCAGCGGCGGTCCGCGACGCGTCGAGCTGATGATCGTTGATCAACTATCCATGCTGGCCGAACGATCGGGCGCATGGGCTGAGGCACTGCGACTCGCCGATCGTGGTTTTGCTCTGGCTGGCACATCGTCGCCCCGACTCGAAGCACTGTGCCGTATCCGCCGGGGCCGGGCACTCGCCAGGGGCGGCAACCCGGACGGGCTCGCCGAGTTGCGCCGCGCCGCAGCGATGCTCGACGACGGGGTACGCGACGATGACCCGCCGTGGGCATGGTGGATCACGCCAGCAGAAGTCGCGATACACCGTGCTCTTGCCGCCTCTGATGTTGGCGAGCATCGGCACGCGATCCACCATGCGCAGACGGCCGTTGCTGAACTTCACCCGCACCAGCGTCGCGATCAGGCCGTCTTCCGGGTCGCCTTACTCCGGGTCGCTGTGGCAGCCGAAGCCTGGCCCGACACCATCGCCGTAGCAGCCGACCTCGCGCACCTGCTGCCGATAGCGGGCTCAGCCCGCACCGTCGCCAGGCTTCAGGCAACAACCGATCGCCTCCCGGACACCGCCCCAGCAGCCGTCGCCCAGGCCTTGGACTCGACGCTCGCCGCTACGGGGACAGTCTGTCCTCCCACCAGCGTCCCCAGCCCCACCAGCGAGGACACGCTGTCACTGTTTGATCGCTAACCGTCTTCATAGGCTTCGCCTAGCTGCGGTGACCGGGTGCCGTCCCTGAAGCCCGTCCACGGTCCTCGCAGCCGGTGACGTGGCGATAGGACCGCCCTCCACGACGCGCTTGGCCGCGATCGCCACGTCATCCCACCATCCCAAGGAGACGATCATCATGAAGACGATGCTCCATGCCCTGAAAAGGCTCTGGCTATCACGGCAATGGCGGCACAGTTGCGCGAGCCGACCGACGGTTCCCTGGCACGACGCCTACAACTCCCACCTGCCGCACTACCCCTACGGCAGCGACCAGCCCAATTGCACAACCTGCGGCACCCGCTACCCGTGCGCGGTCGTCCGCAAGCGCGACGCCGCGCGCATCATGCGAGGTGAGCCGACATGAGACCAGCGAAATGGATCGGAGGCAAACCGGCCGCGATTCCGAAGCTCGGGGCAATCTTGGAAGTGGACCCGGACGACTGGCGCTATAACCCGCGTCACCAGCCGCTCCGGATTCGGATCGAGCAGGTGCATGTGGAAGTGTCACGCCGGTACAACGGCACGTGGGTCTGGGTGGAAGGACTCGCCCAACTCGGCATTTCGCGAGGCATGTACCGCCAGGCGCTTCTACGGACCGACGCTATTCCCGCCGAGTGCAGGGACCGCAAGTACCGCCCGCCATCCGTCTATACGATCAACCCCGCCGAGCTTCGCCCTGGCAACCTCGTCCGAGTCGGGCGCCAAGCGTCCGGCAGAGTCGGCCACACGTTCAACATGCGCATCGCCACCGTTGGCGATCCTCAACCAGACGGGCGAATACCCCTCACTGGCTACCGAATCACCCTCGCGGGCCGGGTCGTCGAACGCACCAGCGTTTGCGCATATCCACATGCCCTCTATCCCGTCAAGCTCGTGCTGCCGAACAATGCGGACTGATTGACTCCAGGAAGACAAACGTTGCAAAACAAGAACGAAAGCCCATAAAGCCTAATCTGGGATGACCATATTTTTTTGCAGCCTTGCAACCAAAGCATGAATTTCCTGCGCGGTGAGCTGGCGTGCGCCGATCTTCGTCAACTCCTTCGCAACCGCCTCAATTTCAACCTTTGATGCACCTGGAAGCGAAGCCTGCAAGAGTCGCCGAGAAACCTGCTCGACAATCGACTCTTTCTCCATGGGGCCCACAATACTCGAAATCGACGGCTGTAGCAGGCCCGCACCCGGCGATGGACCCGGCGCTTGCGTCAAGGAGCCGTCCTTGACCACAGACGGGCCCACCCTGCTACTGCTACGAGTCCCGCTTGATCTAACCTCTGTGCCCGCAGAAGGGGCATACCACTTCACTCGACGGTCCAGTGATGAACCGAAACGCACCGATGAGCGCGATCGTATTCCAGATGTTCTCTTCAGCTTCAATCTTCCTCGCCCGGCCATTCGGCTTGCCCTCCATTTCTATCGCCTTGAGTATCGCTCTAATGGTTCTACTCCAACATTTTTGGGCCAGATGCCACTTATCTGAATGTAGCATCACGAATCCCACCACCTCAGTCTCCGCCGTTCGCAATTTCGACCTAAAAGTCGCTCGACTGTTCGCATACGGCTCAGAGCGGTCGCCGACCCCGAAACCTGCAAGGATTTCGTCAAGCGTCTGACGACGGATATAGGCAATCTGCCGTGACACAATCGATGCGACCAGAGCACCGACAAAGGCCGGCACAAACAACCATCCTACGAACCCAAATAGCCATACAATCGACGAGTCTGTGACCTGCTCTGGACGAGCAACACCAGCCATGATGGCATATGTTCCCTCAAATCCAAAAAAAACACATCCCATGGCCGTCGTCAGTGCCAGAAACACCAGAACGGGCACGCCAAAACACATCAGCCATTGCCTAAGGTTGGATCCAGATGCATACAATTCAAGCACCAAGTCCAGCCTTTCACGCCCGTACAGCAGCAGCCAATCGACGAGCTCAGTACGCTTTGGCATTCTCGGCTCTGGTTGCACTGTCCCATCTGCGGTTCTCGTACGGCCTGGCTGCACCACAGCGCTATCGGCCCACAACCTCCACATCTGAGGGATCTTGACGCAGACAAGGTTGGCTATTTCCGCAACAATTCAGTCATTACATCCCGCCGAAGACCTCAGAACGGCAGGAGTCTAGCCCACCGCCCGGGTAGCAACGCGTGTAGCAACGGCCCCAGACGGCGGCACATGCGCACGGACCGGCACGGACGGCGCGAGCAGCCCAGACGCCCCACCGGCACCCCGTGACCGCACCTGAAAAGCGGAAGGTCGGCGGTTCGACCCCGCCCCTGCCCACAAATCACCTTTGACCAGCGGTTACGTGGAAGGCCCTGCCCCACGGGAGATGCCACACGTGCTTGATGACCGTCCGCTGTTCGCCTCTGTCACGGTTGTCGCCTTGGCTTCCAGACCGGACTACCCTCAGAGCATGACAGCTGCGCACTCCTACGCCTTCGAACTGCCGCCGGATGACCCGGCACCGGCCGACGCGGTGGCCGCAGCCGAGAGTGGCGAGGTCGTCTACCTCACCCGCCATGGCGCCACGGTTGCCGCAATCGTGCCCCCGGAAGTCGCCGCTGCCGGCGTGGCCGCCGTCATCGCGCTGGAGGATGCTGCGGATCTTCGTCTGGCCCGCGCTGCTCTCGCCGAGCCTGGAGAGCCGACCTCACACGAGACGATGCTGGCTCGGTATGCCGACGTTCTCGCCGCGTTCCCGGGCGAGGCCCGGTGAACTCACACAAGATCCAGTGGCTTCCCGCCGCCGTCCGCCGCTTTGGCCGACTCGACCCACAGGTACAGGCCCGTATCCTGCGCCGGATCTCCTCCCTGGCTGATGACCCTCGGCCGTCAGGCGTCCTCAAGCTCTCCGGGAGCACTGATCTCTGGCGTATCCGTGTCGGCGACTACCGCGTGATCTACTCCATCGTTGACGACATCCTTGTTGTCACCGTCGTCGAGGTTGGCCACCGTCGCGAGGTATACCGCAGCAGGTAACCAACCGGCAGAACGTCCACTCCTGGTCTCAGTTCTGGTCTCGTTCATTGCCGTACGCAGAAGTCCACCACAGCGCCCACACCCGCTCCGACCAGGTGCGCGAACCCTGACGAACACTCCCGGACGCCCCACCGTGGCCCTGAAAAACGGAAGGTCGGCGGTTCGACCCCGCCCCTGCCCACAAATCACCTTTGACCAGCGGTTGTGTGGAAGACACTGCCCCACTGATCAGAGACTTGCCCTTGACGAGCGTCCGCCTGACGCTTCCAGCGCTGCCGTTCACTAAAAAGATCCATTGGCCTCCGATTCGACCACCTGACCGAGTCGACAGCTCGCCACGTTTTGGTCATACTTTTGACTATGACCACAACCATCATGCCTCTGGGCGAGGCGAAGACTCATCTGTCAGACCTGGTCAGCCGGGTCAACCAGCACCACGAACGGATCACCGTAACCGTCCACGGGCAGCCCTCGGCCGTCATCATCGCCCCAGAAGACCTGGAAGCCTTGGAAGAGACCCTGGCCATCCTGTCGAACCCCGACACCCTCCGCCGACTGGCAGACTCGGACGCCGAACTCGCCCGCGGCGAAGTCGTCACCGCCGATGAACTCGCCGCTGCCATGGCCGCACGCCGACGCGACAACGCGGCATGAACCCCAATCGGTACGAACTGCGAACCTCGCCCACTGCCCGTCGAGCCCTCACCGACCGCCTTCCCGAAGCGGTCGCCGTGGCCGCCTACGAGTTCATAACCGGCCCGCTGCTCGACAACCCCCACCGCGTCGGCAAGCGGCTGCTGCCACCCCTCGATGACCGGCACAGCGCCCGCCGAGGCACCTACCGGGTCGTCTACCACATCGACGACACCGCGAAGACCGTCACCGTCGTCGACATCGACCACCGCAGCGACGTCTACCGCACCCGGTAGCCCCAAGCCGGAGGCCCGCTCCTGGTCTCAGTTCTGGTCTCATTCACCACCGTACGCGGATGTTCACCGCAGTATCCATGCA
>JAFGOK010000153.1 GCA_016926535.1 Micromonosporaceae bacterium
CCTGCACCACGACCACCAGGGCATCGTCCACGTCGTCGGGCCGGAACTCGGCCTCTCGCTGCCGGGAATGACGCTGGTCTGCGGCGACTCGCACACCTCGACGCACGGGGCGCTCGGCATCTTCGCCATGGGCATCGGGACCAGCGAGGTCGAGCATGTGCTGGCGACGCAGTGCCTGCTGCAGCAGAAGCCGAAGGTGATGAACATCCGCGTCGAGGGGGTGCTCGCCCCCGGCGTCAGCGCCAAGGACGTCGCACTGGCGATCATCGGTCGGCTGGGAACGAACGTCGGAACCCACCACGTCGTCGAGTTCAGTGGCTCGACCGTGCGGGCGCTGTCCGTCGAGGGCCGAATGACGCTGTGCAACATGGCGATCGAAGCCGGAGCCCGCGCCGGTATGGTCGCCCCGGATGAGGCCACCATCGAGTACCTGCGGGGAAGGCCGTACGCGCCGGCCGGAGACCAGTTCGAGGCCGCCGCGGACCAGTGGCGCCGGCTGGCCAGCGAGCCGGGCGCGGTGTTCGACGCGGTGCACACGATCGAGGTCGACGGACTGGCCCCGCAGGTCACCTGGGGCACCGATCCCGGCATGGTCACCGAGGTCACCGGGACGGTCCCTGACCCGGCCGCCGAGCAGGACCCGGCCAGGCGGCTGGCGTTCGAGCGAGCCCAGCAGTACATGGGGCTGTCGCCCGGCCAGCGGATTCAGGACGTCCCCGTCGACGCCGTCTTCCTCGGCTCCTGCACCAACGCCAGGCTGGAGGACCTGCGCGCCGCAGCGGCCCAGGTCGCCGGGCGCAGGGTCGCCCGGACCGTCCGGGCCATCGTCGTCCCCGGCTCGATGGCCGTGCGCCGGCAGGCAGAGGCCGAGGGGCTGGCCGAGATCTTCCGCCAGGCCGGCTTCGAGTGGCGCGAGGCCGGGTGCAGCATGTGCATCGCCATGAACGGCGACAGCCTGGCCCCGAACGAGCGCTGCGCCTCGACGAGCAACCGCAACTTCGAGGGTCGGCAGGGCCGCGGGAGCCGCACCCATCTCGTCAGCCCGGCGACCGCGGCTGCGACCGCCCTCGCCGGGCACTTCGTCGACGTCCGTGATTGCTAGGCGGGAGAAGCCCCTGCTATGGAACCGTTGCTGACCCACTCCGGCGTTGCAGCCCCCCTGGCGCAGACCAACGTCAACACCGACGACATCATTCCTGCCCGATTCCTCAAGACGACCAGCCGCACTGGGTTCGCCGGCGCGCTGTTCGCCAATTGGCGCTACCTGGGCGACGACCGGACCCCGAACCCGGAGTTCGTGCTCAACCGGCCCGAGTACCAGCAGTCGAGCATCCTGGTCTGCGGGGAGAACTTCGGCTGCGGATCCTCGCGTGAGCATGCGCCGTGGGCGCTGCACGAGTACGGCTTCCGCTGCGTCATCGCTCAGAGCTTCGGCGACATCTTCCACAACAACTGCTTCAACGCCGGCATCCTTCCGATCGTCCTGCCAGCAGCGACCGTGCGGACGCTGCTCGCCGCAGCCGGCAGCGGACGGCAGCACTGGCAGGTCGATCTGCCGACCCAGACGGTCGCGACGCCGGGCGGCGATCGCTTCGAGTTCCGGATCGATCCGTTCAGGAAGGAGTCCCTGCTGCTCGGCCTGGACAACGTCGGCTGGACCCTGTCGCACCAGCAGCAGATCAGCGCGTACGAGGAGCGGCGCGCCAAGGAGGCGCCCTGGCTGTTCCCAGAGCGCTTCCCGACGTCCACGATCCCATCGTGACGCCCGCCAACGATCCCATCGTGATCCACAGGAGGTACCACCAATGAACGACGCCACCATGCGAGTCCTGGTCAACCACGAGGAGCAGTACTCCCTGTGGCCGAATCACCTGGACAACCCCGCCGGCTGGCGAGACGCGGGCGCCAGCGGCACCAGGGAGGAGTGCCTCGCGTATGTCCGCGAGGTGTGGACCGACATGCGCCCGCTGAGCCTGCGTACGGCGATGGACCAGCGCCAGTCCTAGGACGAACGAATCGGCTGTTTCCCGCCAGGGTCCCGCGTGGCCCTGGCCGATCTGGAGGGTTTTCCGTGAGTGATCTCGTCAAGCGACTGTCCATGACCGACCGGCTCGTCACGGTCGGTGGCCCGAGCCCCTCGCTGGAGGAGCTGCGGCAGCGGGTCACGGACCTCGGCTACGTCTTCATCAAGTTCCCCGACACCCGCGGCGGGACCGACCTCGGCGTCCACGTTGACGCCGCGGCCACCGATCTGAGCACCGCCGATTTCGCTGCTGGCAGCGGCAGCGCCCACATCGAGGGCACGCTCACCCTCGACTACGTGAAGGTCCGCTGCGTCTGTGATCTGGATCTTGCCTCGCTGAGCGGCACCGGTCGCCTGGTCGCGGACCCCGCCAACGCGTGACCAGCCCCGGGCCGGGGGCCAGACGATCCCAGGGAGGGGATCCATCGTGACCATTCACCGGAACGCCCTCGACCTTATCGGCCGCACCCCGGCCGTCGAGCTGTCCAGGTACGGCGCGGACCTGGCGGCCCGGCTGGTCGCCAAGGTCGAATGCGCCAACCCGGGCGGCAGTGTCAAGGACCGGATCGCCCGCGCCATCGTCGAGGACGCCGAGGCCCGCGGCGAGCTGCGGCCCGGGGACCACATCGTCGAGGCGACCAGCGGCAACACCGGTATCGGGCTGGCGCTGGTCGCCGCAGCGAAGGGGTACCGCCTGACCCTGACCATGCCGGAGAACGCCAGCCTGGAGCGGCGGCTGCTGCTGGCGGCCTACGGCGCGGACCTGGTCCTCACCCCGGCGTCAGAGGGGATGGCCGGGGCCATCGCCAAGGCCGAAGCGCTGGCGGCAGCCCAGGGTGGGTTCCTGGCCCGGCAGTTCGAGAATCCCGCCAATCCGGAGGTCCACCGCGCCACGACGGCCCAGGAGATCTGGGAGGACACCGGAGGGCAGGTGGACGTCTTCGTCTGCGGGGTCGGCACCGGCGGCACCCTCACGGGGGTGGGGCAGGTCCTGCGGGAGAAGCACCCCCCGGTCCGGATCGTGGCCGTGGAACCGGCAGCGTCGCCGGTCCTGTCCGGTGGGGTCAAGGGACTGCACGGGATCCAGGGCATCGGGGCGGGCTTCGTTCCCGACGTCCTGGACGTCACCCTGATCGACGAGGTCGTCCGGGTGACGGCCGACCGGGCCAGAGCGGTGGCGCGGCGGCTGGCCCGTACCGAGGGGCTCCTCACCGGGGTCTCCGGCGGGGCCGCGCTGGCCGCCGCGACCGAGATCGCCTCCCGCCCGGCCCACCGGGACGCGCTGATCGTCGTGATGCTGCCGGACTCGGGGGAGCGGTATCTCAGCACGCCGCTGTTCACCGATCTCCTCGGGTAGGTGGCATGCGGGGCTTCACGTTAGGCTTCGCCCGCGACCGGGCGGGCATTACCAGAGGGGCGGGTTGGCGATGATGCGGGGAACGACGATCATGCTGCCGTTCAGGGGCCTGTGGCTGGCGAGGAATTCGCCGGCGCGGAGGGTCCCCAGCCACGGGACCGACCTGTTCGGTACGCGGTACGCCATCGATTTCATCGCGGTGGACGCCAGTCGCCGCAGCGCACCCCACCGCGACTGGCGGACGGTGCTGGCCACCGAACCGCCGGAGCGGTTCTTCGGGTTCGGCCAGCCGGTGCTGTCCCCGGCGGACGGGATCGTGGTCGCGGCGCACGACGGCGAGGTCGACCACGAGGCGCGGCGCTCCCAGCTGTCCCTGGCGTCCTACATGCTGGGTCAGCCGGCCAGGGTTCGCCAGGGGGTTCCCGCGATCGCAGGCAACCACCTGGTCATCTCACTGCGCGAGCACGGCGTCTTCGCGGCGCTGGTCCACCTGCGCGCCGGGTCGCTGCTGGTCGGGGTCGGGGACGCGGTGCGGGCCGGGCAGCCCATTGCGGAGTGCGGCAACTCCGGCAACTCCACCCAGCCGCATGTGCACATGCAGCTGATGGACAGCGAGGATTTCTCGGTCGCCAGCGGGGTTCCGATGACGTTCTGGCGGTTCCGGGAGTGGCCCCGGGGCTCGCAGGGCTCCACGATCAGGGAGTTCGGCCTGCCGGCCGAGGACTCGATCGTCGAGCCCTGCGAGGCGTGATGCTCTACCGCTCTGGCCGGCTGCCGGCCGGTCCGGGATCCGGACCGGCCGCCGCGCGGACCAGGTGCCATCCGCACCGGGCGAACGCCGCCGCCATGACCAGCACCCCGAGCCGGTCGAGCCGGAAGGGGCCGGATGGTACGGCCGCCAGCGGGGCCATGAACAGGGCCGCGATCGAACCGATCGCGATCAGTGGACCTGTCCACCGTGGATAGATTTTCGCCCGGAACGTCGCCGTCCCGTGCGCGACGAGACCGGTGAACAGCGCGAGGTACGCCCCGATGAGGTAGATCGCGAATCCGGGGCCGAGGTTGTTTTCCAGGTACTCCTCCAGCAGGAACTGCGTCTGGGCGTGGTCGGCCAGCATCGGGCCGACGAAGGCGAACAGGGCGTCCGTCCCGATTTCCAGGAGGGCGAACGCGGAGAAGGTCAGGACGAAGCCGGCCAGGCCGAGCCTGCCGGCTTTCCTGGCCTGGAAGGCGTACAGGCCAGGAAAGCCGAGCAGGAACAGCAGGGTTCCAACGAGCTTGGCGAGGTTGTCCGCCGCGGCGAGCGGGTCGCCATAGAGCTCGACCCCGCTCGCCCGCGAGTAGAGCACCGAGGCGACGCCGTCGATCGCCATGCCGGCGATCACGGTCCAGCCGCTGAGCCGGTACAGGGTTGCTGGGTCGATCGGGGCACCGGCCGGACGCCGGAGTCCGGTGGTCAGGTCGCCTGGCATGGTCACGTTTCCCTCCGGTTAGGCGCTGGCGTCCAGGACAGGCTCGCGAACCGGCTCGGCCTGCGGTTGCTCCTGCGCCTCCGTCCGAGTCCGAGCCTGCTCGGAGGCCTTCGGCAGGGAGCGCAGCACCAGCAGCGCGGTGACGGCGGCGATGAGGCTTGACCCCGCGCCGACCAGTGCGGTGACCGACAGGGCGGACAGGAATGCCTCCTTGGCGGCACTGGCCAGACCGGCGTCGTTGCGGCTGGCCGCGATGGTCAGGGCGTCGCCGATGGATCGCCGAGCAGCTCCGACTGTTCCGTCCGGCATGGAGCGGCCGTACACCTCGGTCAGCAGGGTGCCGAGGACGCCGATGCTCAGCGCCTGGCCGGTCTGGAGGATGGTGTCGTTCAGGGCGGATCCCACCCCTGCCTTCTCCTGGGGGAGCCGGCCGAGCAGGGTGGCGTAGACGAGCGGGCCGCCGATGCCGGAGCCGGCTCCCAGCAGCGCGAGCGCGATCGCGATCGGGAGGTAGCCGTCGCCCTGGCCGACACTGGCGAGCACGGCGCATCCCAGCGCGATCGAGCCGAGGCCGGTGGTGATGGCGAGGCGGGTGCCGATGCGCTGGTCGAGCGCGACGCTGAGACCGTTGCCGACGATGCTGGCCACGACCATCGGGGCGAGGGCGACCCCGGCCCGCAGGGGGCTGTATCCCAGGATGAACTGCAACTGCTGGGTCAGGGCCAGCAGGATGCCGCCAGTCGCGAAGCCGATCAGGATGACGGAGACGCTCGATCCGGTGAAGATGCGGTCCCGGAACAGCTGCATCGGCATCAGAGGATAGGTGCACCGCGATTCCCAGATCGCGAAGGCCACCAGCGCGGCGAGCGCGACGGCGAATCCGGCCAGGACCGGAGCGCTGGACCAGCCATCACGCGCCCCGGTGATGATGCCCCAGATCAGCGAGGTCATGGCCACCATGGACAGGGCGGCACCCAGCAGGTCCGGGCGGTTGGCCGGGCCGCGGGACTCCGGAATGATCAGCACCGCGGCGAGGATGCTCAGGAGGGCGATGGGCACGTTGATCAGGAAGACCGAGCCCCACCAGAAGCGGTGCAGCAGCGCCCCCCCGAGGGTTGGCCCGCCGAGCGCGCCGAGGATGAGGACCGCGCTCCAGATGGCGATGGCCTTCTTGCGTTCCTCCTCGCCGAAGACCGTGATCAGGATGGACAGGGTGCCTGGCATGAGGAAGGCGGCGCCGACGCCCATGCCGGCCCGGGCAGCGATGAGCTGTCCTGGCCCGGTGGCGTAGGCCGCGGCGAGGGAGGCTCCGCCGAACAGCACGAGTCCGATGAGCAGGCCGAGCCGCCGGCCGTGCCGGTCCGAGAGCACGCCGGCCGTCAGGAGTAGACCAGCGAAGACGATCGTGTAGGCGTCCAGGAACCACTGGATGTCGGTGCTGCTCGCGTGGAAGTCCCGGATCAGCGTCGGGATGGCGACGTTGAGCACGTTGGTGTCCACGACGACCACGAGCAGGCTCAGGCACAGGACGCCGAGGATCCACCATCGTCGGGGGTTGAGTTCCGGGACGGGCGCCGGGGAGGACATGATGCTCCAATCGACTGATGTTCGATTACTCGAACACCGTACCATTATCTCGAACGTCGTTCCATAGCTGGTACGCTGTACCGTGTTGATGCCGACCAGAAAGACGAGAGCTCCGATGGCAGCCAAGGACGAGACCTCAGCCGGATCGGTGTGGCTGCGCCCGCAGCGTTCCCGCGGCGGGCGTCCAACCCTGACGACCCAGCAGATCGTTCCGGCCGCGATCGAGATTCTCGACACCGACGGGGTCGAGGGGCTGAGCATGCGGACCCTCGCCGCGAAGCTGGGTGCTGGGACGGCATCGCTCTACTGGCACGTGGCCAACAAGGACGAGTTGCTGGAACTCGCCCTGGACGACGTCCAGGGCGAGATCGCCATCCCGGCCGTCGGGGAGGTCGGCTGGCGGGCGGCGGTCGGAGCTCTCGCGGCCGGCATCCGCGACATCGCGCTGCGCCACCCGTGGATGATCGGCCTGGCCGGAGTCAAGCCACCCATCGGCCCCAAGGCGATGCGCCTCAACGACGTCGCCGCCGGCATGCTGGCCGCGGCCGGCTTTTCGGGAGCGGCGGTCAGCAGGATCAGCGCGCTGCTGTCCGCCTATGCGATGGGGGCAGCGGCGGCGGAGAACTCCTGCCGGCAGGGCGCGGCCCAGCCGGGGCAGGCCGCCGGCCAGATGCGGGCGTCCATCGAGGCCCACTGGCGCAGCGTGGCCGAGCAGTACCCCAACCTCGCCCACTGGCGCAGCGAGAACCCGTCGGCCACCTTCGACCAGGACACCTTCCTGTTCGGGCTGGACCGGATCCTCGATGGCATCGCCGTCTGGCGCGATCGAGCGCCCGGCTGACCCGCCTCGTCCCGCTGACCCGCCTCGTCATCGCTGGTGCGGGAGTGCTCGTTGACGAACCGGGGCTCGAGAATCCGCACAATTGGTTGAACAGTTGTGCGACAAATGTTTAACAGTCTGCTATCCTGGAACCATGGCGACGACGATCGGATTTCGACCAACCGACGAGGACGAGCGGATCATCAACGC
>JAFGOK010000700.1 GCA_016926535.1 Micromonosporaceae bacterium
CCAGTATCCGCCCGGCAGGGCAGCAGCAACGCTCCCCTGCCGGGCGGATACTGCGGCCCTCCCGCAGATCCCCGGCGGGTCCTGTGCCCTCCTGCGGGGCCGAAGGCGCGGCCCTGGGGCGCGCGGGGGATTCGCCGTGGCCAGTCGGCCATGACTGCGTAGGCTCGGACTGTCTGGGGGTGTAAGAGTGCGAAATGTCCTGGTTGTTGACGATGAGCCGCATATCCGGGCGGTGCTTCGGGGGTATCTGGAAGCGGACGGCTTCTCCGTCGCCGAGGCCGCCGACGGAGAGAGGGCTCTCGCCGCACTGCGCGCCAACCCGCCCGATCTCGTACTGCTAGACGTCATGCTGCCGGGCATCGACGGGGTCGAGGTCCTGCGGCAACTGAGGACGTTCAGCCAGGTGTACGTGATCCTCGTGACCGCCAGGGCGGAGGAGGTTGACAAGCTGGTCGGGCTCGGCGTTGGCGCCGACGACTACGTGACGAAGCCGTTCAGCCCGCGGGAGGTCACCGCCCGGGTCAAGGCCGTGCTGCGGCGCGGGCGGACGGCTCGGGACACTGCCGAGGAGGCCGTGCTGCGGTTCGCTGGCCTGATCGTCAACCTGCCCGCCCGGGAGGTGAACGTCGAGGGGGCCGCAGTCGCCCTGTCGACTCTGGAATTTGACCTGCTCGCGGCCTTCGTCGGGGCACCCGGCCGGGTCTTCTCCCGTGCCCAGCTCCTTGAGCGGGTCTGGGGGCACGATTTCTACGGCGACGAGCGGGTCGTCGACGTCCACATCCGCAGCCTGCGAGCCAGGCTCGGTGATGACGCCAGCGACCCGCACCTGATCGCGACCGTGCGGGGGGTCGGGTACAAGTTCATCGGCCGGCCGCAATGAAGCGCCCGCTCACCGCGATGAAACGCCCGCTCACCGCGATGAAACGCCTGCGCCTTTCGGTGCGGCTGCTGCTGGCCCATCTCGTGGTGGCCGCGGTCGGCACCCTGACGGCGTACCTGATGGTTCGGCTCCTGACCCCACGCCTGTTCGACGAGCGCATGGCGCACATGCAGCGGATGGCGGGTCAGGGCAGGGGCGTCGGCCGGTCCGGCGGTCCAGAGACCAGGTTGAGGGACGTCCTGCTGCCAGCGCTGGACACCGCGCTCGTCATCGGGTTCGTGGCCAGTGCACTGGCCGCCGCGCTGGCCGCCGTGATCTACACCCGCCGGCTGCTGCGGCCGCTGGACGCGCTGCGCCATGCCACCCGGCAAATCGCAGCAGGGCGCTACGACGCCCCCGCCCAGGTGCCCTCCGAACCCGAACTGGCGGCCCTGGCCACCGACATCAACACCCTGGCCAGGACGCTGGCCCACACCGAGACCAGGCGGACCCGGCTGCTGGGGGAGGTCGCCCACGAGATGCGCACCCCGCTGACCGCGCTGGACGGCTACGTCGAAGGGCTCATCGACGGCGTGTTCACCGCCTCCCCGGACACGCTGGCCTCCCTCAGCGATGAGCTGCGCCGGCTGCACCGGCTCGCAGACGACCTTTCGGGTCTGTCTCGCGCGCAGGAGGGGCGCCTCGGGCTCACGCTCGTCGACGTCGACCTGGCCGAGTGTGCCCGCCGCGCGGCGGTCCGGTTGTCGCCGCAGTTCGAGGATGCGAGGGTCACCCTGGCCATCGAGACCGGCCCGCCTGCGCCTGCCCACGCCGACCCGGACCGGATCATGCAGGTGCTGACGAATCTGCTGGGCAACGCCTTGCTGGCCACCCCCGCGGGGGGCACTGTCACGATCGCGACCAGGCTGGATGCCGGTCAGGTGGAGATCGCTGTCAGCGATACCGGCGTCGGCCTGGCTCCCGACGATCTCACCAGGGTCTTCGAACGCTTCTACCGGGCCCCTGGCCAGCAGCGCAGGTCAAGCGGGTCCGGGGTCGGCCTGACCATCGCCCGGGAGATCGCCCGGCGCCACGGCGGGGACATCACCGCCTCGTCGGCAGGTCTGGGACAGGGCGCCAGGTTCACCCTCACCCTGCCTGCGGATCCTCCGGCAGCAGCCGGTCGGCGACGACATGAACCGCGAACAGGCCATACCCCACCATCAGCGGTGAAGTCGCCTGGATCGTGACGCCGAGGGCGGTGGCGAATCCCGCGACCAGCAGCAGGACCAGGGCCCAGTGCGGGGTGAGCGTCGCGGTCACCGCGGCCCACCGGAGGGCGGAGAGCCAGCCGCTGCCGGGCCAGCGACCCAGGTGGACCAGGGTCAGCACGACGACGGCCGCGCACCACGTCGCGACGACTCCGGTGGCGACCAGCGCCGGTGCGCCGCCGGGGACGGCCCCCCGGGAGATCGCGGTCAGATTGAGCGCCAGCAGCCAGGCAGTCGCCGCGACAGCGACCGAGGTGAGCAGGCCTGGAAGCAGCCAGCGAAGGAACAGACGCCCCACCTCCCCCACCGGTGGGGTCCGGCGATGGATGATCCAGTACCGCACCGCATACGACCCGGTTGCCGCCGCTGACCCGAGGGTGACGACGGCCAGCCCGACCCCAACAGCGCAGAACCCGATCAGGGCGAGATCCGTGGCAGCGGCCAGGGTGTCCTTCCAGTCACGTTGAGGCGGTTCCTGCCCCAGTTCGCCTGGAAGATCCACCCTGGTCCGCTTGTCCATGGCGATCAGCCCTTCAGGCCTTCGGTGTTGATGCCTTCCACCAGCAACCGCTGGAACGCGACGAAGAACATAAAGATCGGCGCAAGCGACACAACCGCCATCGCGAACATCGGCCCGATCGTGCTCTGGCCGGAGGAGTCGATGAACAGTCGCAGCGCCACCGGGACCGTCTGGTTCTCCAGTTGCGAAAGGTAGACCAGCTGCCGGAAGAAGTCGTTCCACGTCCAGATGAAGCTGAAGATCGCTGTCGTGACCAGCGCCGGCTTGCTCAGCGGCAAGATGACGTACCGGAACACGCCGAACGCGGAACACCCATCGATCTTCGCCGCCTGGTCGAGCTCTCGCGGGATACCCCGCATGAACTGGACCATCAGGAAGACGAAGAACGCGTCACATGCGAGCAGGTGGGGGACGATCAGCGGGGTGAACGGGAACGCCCCGCCGACCCAGCCGAAGGTCTTGAACAGGATGTACTGAGGAATGATCAGGACGTGGTGCGGCAGGAGCAACGTCGCGATCATGATGCCGAACCACATGCCACGCCCGCGGAACTTCAACCGGGCGAAGGCATAGGCCGTCACCAGGCAGGAAACCGCATTCCCGAA
>JAFGOK010000701.1 GCA_016926535.1 Micromonosporaceae bacterium
GGTCGGCTGGTCTGCCCCTTCGGAGGTCTCGGAATCCGCCAGGCCGCCGGTGCCCGGGCTGCCGGGACTCCCGGCATTGCCGCTGGCACCATGTCGGGGGGTGTGCCTGCGAGACCTGCGGTGGGTACGCGGCTCCCGCTGCGGTTTCTCAACGAACTCCACTTCGACGTCGAGGGGTATCTGCTTGCCGGCCGGCTTCGCGTTCGTCGACCGGAAGACCCGGCCCTCGCTGGCCGGACCGCTTTCGACTGGAATCGCGATCCGAGCCGTCTCGTCCGACTCCCGCTGAGCGGGGATCGTCGGGATGATGGCGGTCCGATCGGAATCCGGCTGCGGCGCGGTCGGGAACTCCGACCGGACGCTCGACTGATCGCTGGCTCGGGTCGCCACGGACATCACCCGGAGACGCGAGCTGACCGCAGCGCGATCGACCCGTCATATGCCGGAAGACTCACGTCCGTCTCCACCCTGGTCTGGTAGCCAAGTCCGAAGGCACTGGCAGCCGCCCGGAAGAGCCGGACTCCTTCCGCGGCGTCAAGTGCTCGCAGCAGCCGCGTCGAGTCACCGATCGCCGTCACAACGAAGGGAGGAGAGTAGACCCTACCGTCGAGCAGCAGCGTGTTGCCAACGCATCGTACCGCGCTGGTCGCGATGACCCGGACCCCCATGATCGTTACCGCATCGGCCCCGCCAGCCCAGAGCGCGTTGACGACCGCCTGAACGTCCTGCTGATGCACCACGAGGTCGTCAGCGGTCGCCCCGGCCGGACGGCTGCCGTCGGCCCGCCGAGGAGCGTCGTCCAGCCGAACGGTGAGACCCGGTCCGTGCACGGCCGTCAGACCAGCAAGATCATCCTCGGCCGCGGCCCGTTGCCGCTGCAACTCGACCCTTTCATCGGAACCAGCCTGATTTCCGGTCTGCTCCTCGATCTGGCCACGGAGCCTGGCCGCCCTGGCATCCGCTGCTGTGACCTCCGATCTCCTCTCACCGATCAGCGTCGCCAACTCCGGTCGACGATCATTGCGTAGCTCAGTCCCATGAGCCGTTGTCGCGGCTGTTGCCAGCAAGAATCCCGCAAGCCCAGCGACCACCGGGACCATCAACGACCAGCCACCTCGGCGCTCCTCGCAGCGCCGAGGAAGCAGCGCGAGGGCGGCCCGCCGCACGGCACGCGCCCAAGACGAAGGGCCTGCGCTGTACTCCACTCGTGCCCCCTCCCCCGAATCCGTCGTTCCCTGGTTACGCTATCTCGGGAACATTATTCAGGCCCGTCACCACGGCTGTCCGCGGATGGCGACAACCTGACAACCCCTGACCAGGAGCCCGCCGTGCCGAAGTCGCAAGTCCGCAAGAAGAAGGTCTACACGCCACCGGCTGAGCTGCAGCCGAAGACCGCCGCAAGCAGCCGCAAGCCCAGCCCGGTCTGGGTTCCGGCGCTTGCCGTCACCCTGATCTTCGCAGGCATCCTCTGGCTCGTCGTCTACTACCTGACGCAGGGGTTCGCCGACATCGAGGCGTTCAGCGTTCTGGCCGAGATCCAGTACTGGAACCTGGCCATCGGGTTCGGCGCGCTCGTCGCATCACTGCTCCTGCTTTCGAAGTGGCGCTGAGCCGGCTCGAAAGCTTCACACCGCTTCGACAGGCAAGTGGCGGCCCCGGCCGTGGGGTTGCTCGCTGAACAGGTCGAGGTGATCAGACCATCGGCACCGCCGTCGTGACAGCGTTGCTTCCGCTGCTGGCGTTCGTGATGCTCACCGCCGCGAACGCCGGGTTCGTGGCGGCCGAGTTCTCCCTGGTCACGGTCGATCGTGCGCAGATCGACCAGCAGGCTGACCGGGGAGACAGCGCGGCGGCTGGCGTTCGCCGGGCGTTGCATGAGCTGTCGTTCCAGCTGTCCGGTGCCCAGCTCGGCATCACTGGCTGCACGTTGCTGTCCGGCTACCTTGCCGAACCGGCACTGGCGCGACTGTTCCGGGAGCCGATCCGCTCGCTGGCCGGCAGCGCGACCGAGACGGCTGCGGGGGTCTGCGCGCTCGGGCTGGCCACGCTGCTGTCCATGCTGTTCGGGGAACTCGTTCCCAAGAATGCCGCGTTGGCCAGGCCGATGCCGATCGCTCGGCGAACGGTCGGTCTTCAGCGCGCCTTCTCCAAGGTGTTCGCCTGGTTGATCCATGCCCTGAACGGCACAGCCAACTGGCTCGTCCGGCAGCTTGGCGTCGAACCGCAGGAGGAACTTGCCAGCGCCCGGTCGCCGGAGGAGCTTGGTCTGCTCGCCGTCATCTCGGCGAACGCCGGCGCGCTGCCGAGCGAGACCGCCATACTCCTCCAGCGAACGATCCGGTTCGCAGGCAAGCGCGCGGCGGAGGCGATGACCCCGCGAGTCGACGTCGTCGGGCTGCGGGCGGACGCGAGGGTTTCCGATCTGATCGTCGCGGCCAGAGAAACGGGACACAGCCGCTTCCCGGTGTACCAGAACACCCTCGACCAGGTGACCGGCGTCGCGATGCTGATCGATGCCTTGGGTGTCTTGCCAGCACACCGTCACGCCAAGCCGGTTGCCGCGATCGCTCGGGAGCCCGTGTTCGTCCCGGAAAGCCTCGATCTCGACGGAGTGCTCGGAGAGCTGCGCCGCAGCAACAGCGACCTCGCCATCGTCGTTGACGAGTACGGCGGAACGGATGGCGTCGTCACCGTTGAGGATCTGGCCGAGGAACTCGTTGGCGAGATCTCTGACGAGCACGACCTCGACACGCAGCGGGTGACCGACGTCACCCCGCTCGATCTGACGGCGCCGCACGCTGATCCGATCGTGCTGGTCGACGGGGTGCTCAGGGAAGACGAACTGGCGGAGCAGACGGGCTTCCGGATGCCGGCTGGTCCTTATGAAACGCTCGCTGGATTCCTGATGGACCGCCTCGGACACATCCCGGTCGAGGGGGAAACCCATGTCGAGGGCGGCTGGCGGTTCACCGTCGTCGACATGGAGCGGCATCGGGTGGAGCAGGTCCAGGTCATCCGCCCCGGAGGCCCGACATGATCAGCCTTCTGGTGGCACTGCTGCTACTCCTTGGAAACGCCTTCTTCGTCGCGTCCGAATTCGCACTGATCGCCGCCAGGGTGACTGTCATCGAACCCATGGCACGAACCTCCCGCAGGGCTCGGGCCGCTCTGCGCGCCATGCGCACCATCCCAATCATGATCGCCGGAGCGCAGCTCGGAATCACGATCTGCTCACTAGGGCTGGGGGCCGTCGCGGAACCAGCCATCGCCCACCTGTTCACCGGCCCGTTCACCATGCTCGGCCTGCCCGAGGCTGCGGTACACCCGGCCGCCCTTGTGATCTCGCTGATCATCGTGGTGTACGCCCACACGGTCGTCGGCGAGATGGTGCCCAAAAACCTCACCCTGGCCGGGCCGGAACGGGCCGTGCTCTGGCTCGGCCCGGTGATGCTGGCGTTCTGCGTCGCGACGAAGCCCGTCCTGGTCACCATGCGCTGGGCCGCGAAGGCCGTCCTGGCGCTCTGGGGTATGGAGACCACGGACGCCGTCAAGACAGTTTTCACGGCAGAAGAACTTGCAAGCCTCGCGATCCAGGCGCGCACCGAAGGTCTCCTCGATCCAGAGGAGGAGGCAAGGATCACCGGAGCGCTGGCGCTCAGCCGCCGGACGGCCGCGGACGCCCTGCGTCCGTGGTCGGAAGTCACCACTGTGATGTCCGACATGTCGCCGGCTTCTCTGGAGGTACTTGCAGCGCAGGTGCGACGCTCCAGGTTCCCGGTCATTGAGCCCTCGACCAGGAAAGTGCTGGGATTTGTCCACGTCAAGGACATCCTCGGGATCACCGGAAAGCAGCGCCGGCTGCCGATCTCACCGGAGCTGATCCGCCCGCTGCCCATCGTTCCCCCGGATCGGACGCTTGCGGACCTGCTGCTGGCCATCCGAAAAGACCGGAGGCACATGGTCCTGGTCAGCTGCGGTCAGGCACCGCTCGGAGTAGTGACTCTCGACGATGTACTCGCCGTCGTCGTCAACAACGAATCACGCACAGAGCGTGTGCACGATAACGCGGTATGAAGTAGCAGACGCCACGTCTTGCCGAGGGCGAAGAGCTTCACTACTGTCGACGAACGTCACCCCAATCGCCAAACTATGACCTGTTCCTGATCTTGGTCGGAAAGGGAGTGTGGGTCCCCCATGCATCCCATGCATACGGTTGGCCGGTCAATTCGCAAATCGTCTCTGCGTCTTGCGACGGTTGTTGTCGCAATAGTGGCGATCCTTGCGCCCGCTGGGGCAGCATTGGCCGAACCGTCGATTGGCGAAATCGAGGCGCAAATCGACGATGCCTGGGGGAAGCTTGAACCTGTCATCGAGGACTACAACAAGGTCAACTCTTCTGTCAAGAAAAATCAGACAAAATA
>JAFGOK010000154.1 GCA_016926535.1 Micromonosporaceae bacterium
CGTCCGAATTCAGCCGGGTCACCGGCCTGAGTTGGCAGGACTGGGCGGATTGACCCGCGGGTTGTCCTGCAGGCCGAGCTTGCCGGCCCCGGCCTGAGCCGAAGGGGTCACCTCCCAGGCGAAAGGGTCACCTCCCAGCCGAAGGGGTCACCTCCCAGGCGATGGCCCGGCTGACGCCGACGGCCGCTGACCATCGCCTGGGGCAGGGACTATCTGGTGGGTCGTTCGCCCGCGAGGAACGCAAGGATCGTGCCAGTCACCCCGACGGCGATGAGCACTCCTCCGACGATTTCCATCGCGGACACCGGAATGAAGGCGAAGACTGCCATCCCGGCGAACATCAGCGTGGTCAGGGCGAGGCTCGTGTAGCCGAGCGCGGGTCGCCGGCTGGCAGTCTTGAACCTGCGGGCCTGCGGGATCACGAAGAACTTCCCGACGACGAACATCGCCACGAGTACGAATGCGATCTTCCCTACCATGGTGGGCGCACCGCCTTCCGGGTCAGCTGTTTCGACAGTTGGAGTCGCTGTTGACGCCGACGCTGATGGCGTTGATCGGCGAAACTGCCCCGATGTAGTTGAACCGCACCGCCGCTATCTTCATCCATCCCATGGCCAAAGTGACCACACACTACACGGGCTGATCTCGGATGTCGTGCCCCTCGATGACCAGGCCACGGGGGTGACGCCCAGGTCACACACCAACCCTGGTCCGGCCAAACGACCCACATCCGCGGCCTCGGGTTGGCCGCCGCCCAGACCGCTCCGGCACGCCTGGTGAACCAGGCGGCGCTATCACGACGCGGATCGTCGGGCTGCGGCGTGCAGAAGAGGTGGCTGTGGGCGGCTCCGGAAACCCGGAGCCGCCCACAGGATCAGGTCACATTCGATGAGATGGATGCTGGATGAGAGGGGCGATGCGGGGACTACAGGCCGAGCTTGCCAGCCCCAGCCTGCTTGGGGACAGTGGTCTGAACGACCGCGGTCGGCAGTACCGGTCCGGCGCGGAGGGCGGGGACCCACCCGGCGTCGGTGCCGAGGTCGGTGTCGGTGTCGCTGGAGGCGTTGAAGGCCTCGACGAGGCTCACCGCCACCGGCTTCTGGGTGCCGACCCGGACCAGCGTTCCGATCTCGGTCATGGCCGTGCCACCCCAGTTGTAGACGAAGTCTCCAAGCGGGATGTCAGCGCTGCGGAGGAAGAAGTTGTTCTCCGCGTAGATGGCTGAGTAGACGCCGACACCCCAGGCGTACTCGAAGGTGTCCTCGTCGGTCAGCCGGTAGAAGTTGTTGTAGACGTCGACCTTGCCGAAGCGGACCCGTGGCAGGCGCTGGCCCACCCCTGAAAACTCGTTGTTCCGGATCGTCACGCGGAGCTTGTCGACATCGGCGCCGACGGTGTTGGTCGAGCCGATCAGCATGGTCTTGTCGTGGTCGAAGAAGCGGTTGTGGGAAACGGTGACCAGGTCGGCCGCCTTGGTGATGTCGAGCAGACCATCGTGGCCCTGGTAGGGGCGTCCAAGGTAGACAGGCTGCTGGTCGTCGGTGTTGTTGCCATCACTGAAGTTGTTGTGGTCGACCCACACGTGGGTCGAACCGATGACGGAGACGGTGTCGTAGAGCGAGTTCCAGTTGCCGGCGGAGCCGTCGGTCGGGGTCCAGGCCGCGAAGCAGTCGTTGGCGTCTTCGAAGGCCAGGTTGCGCAGGATGACGTTGTCAACCTTGCTGACCATCAGGTTCATGCCCGTGATCTTCGAGCCGCGCAGCCCGATGATCGTGGTGTTCGAGCCGACGTACACCATGGCCCGGGCGGTCTGGTTCTTGGCGGAACGGACCCGAGCATCTTCCAGCGGGCCGCTGGGCTTGGTGTCCATTCCCCAGACCGCTGGGTCGTACGCGGCGAGGTAGGCGTCGAGCGAGTATTCCGGATCGGCGTAGTCGGCGCAGGTCAACGGCTGGTTGTTGTCGTCGACATTGGCGTCGATGGTGCCAGATACATAGATAATTTTCGGTGTGCTGTTCGTTGCATTGGTCGCGTTGTCACCACCGAGTGCCGCGATCAGCTCCGCCCGGTTCCGGACGACGAAGACCTGATCGGCATCGGCGGCTGACCCGCCAGTCGTACCCGTGCCCTCAGCGGCCCAGCCGTCGTTGGCCGCCAGTACCTGCCGCCCGATTTCCAGGGCTTTCTTCGACGGCTTGGCGGTGCCGGCCTGGGCCGGCACTGTCACCGCGGCGACGGCACCCGCCATGGCGACGAACGCGCCGATGGCGACCAACGTGCGTTTGCGCATAGGTTCTCCTCGGTCATCGCTGGCCGGGGCGCAGAAGGGGCAACGGCGCCCTGGCCAGCGGGGTTGTTCTACTCCCTCCGATCGCAGACCACCCGGTGTGGCGTGGTGGCCCACGGGACGGAGAGCTCGCTCGGCAGCGTGCGCTCGCGCACGACCCGCCGCATCAGTTCCTCGATCCCATCCACGACGTTGCCCGTGCCGTCCGGATTGGGGGAGAGGAACCGATCGTCAATGCGTCCGGGCAGCGGGGCCGCGACGACCGCCTCGGCGATCATCGTGAACCTCGCCGTCCGGGACAGGGGGGCGAGCAGGGGGACAGCTGGATCCGCCCGGTGATCGAGCAGGTTCTCCAACAGCCCGACCCGGCCGCGGGGCTCGCTCCACTTCGCCTGCCCCGGCAGGATCACCCGGTCCTTCGGGTACTCCAGCAGGGCCGTGCCCTCCGAGCCGGTCGTGATGATTTCCCCGGCCGCGAAGGTCAGCGAGGCCAGCGTTACCGCAACCATCGTGCTGCACCCGCTCGCGAAGGTGATTCGCAGGCAGGCGACGTCGTCGACCTCGATGTCGCGGCTGCGGTAGCGCTCCAACTCCAGGGTCATGGGCAGCGTCGTGACCCCGGCGGCGTCCGCGACGGCCAGGGCCTGCATCACGGCGTGCGCGAATGGGTTGACCAGCGCGCCATCCATGATCGGATTGCCGTCGAGGGTGCGCTTCCCCGCCCAGGCCGACCTCGTGAAGTAGGTGTCCGGCCGCCACCATGCCCCGACGGCGTCGACCGACGCGATCGTCCCGAGGTCCTTGCCGGCCACCAGCTCGCAGATCTCGGTGAGCGCCGTGCTGCCCAGGGCCTGGAAGTTGATCTGGCAGTGCCGGCCTGACTCCTCAATGGCCCGCTGGAGCAGGTCGTGCTGCTCAATGGTCGGCACCGGGGGCTTCTCCAGGAGCAGGTCGGCGCCGGTGGCGAACACGTCCCTGGCCATGGCCAGGTGGGTGTGCGGCGGCGTGCAGATGATGACCACGTCCGGGCGGGTCTCGGCCAGCATCACCTGGTAATCGGTGAACGTCGGGATGCCGTCGACCGGCGCGTCCTCCGTCCCCCCGATCGGGCGGCGAGCGCTGAGCCCTGCGATCCGGATACGGCCCTCTCCCGCGAGCCGGTGCATAGCCCGCCGGTGCCAGAGGCCGTGTCCCAGCGCGCCGATCAGTGCCACCGAGGGCGTCGTCATGATGGTGTTCCTCCTTCAGCGCGGATCGTCGCCGCCGCTCCATATCGATCGAGGGCCGTCAGCCATTCCACGACCAGGGCGCGCAGCGGCTGATCGCCCGCGAGTTCCGCATCGAAGATCTCGCGAAGGCCGAACAGCGCGCTCGCCAGGCCAGCCGGGGTGTCCGGTGCCTCCTCGACAGCTGCCCTGATCACCCCGGCGAGCGGGTCGTTGAGGGGCAGGGCCGTACCGTCGTCGGCCAAGCCCCGCGCGAACCGCATCCACGCGGCGAGGACCAGCGCGGCCAGCCGGGGGAGCCCACCGGCCGCCCGCTGGTCAGCGATCGTGCCGAGCAACCGGTACGGCAGTTTCTGTGAGCCGTCCATGGCGATCTGGATGGTCGTGTGGCCGATCGCCGGGTTGGTGAACCGTTCGAGTGCTATCTGGCCGTACTCGATGGGGCACTGCCCGTCCGGGGGCGTGAGGGTCGGCACGACCTCGTCAGCGATGAACCGGTCCAGGAGCGGCCGCAGGCCGGGCAGCGCGATGGCCTCGTCCACCGTGCGCTTGCCGGCCAGCGCTCCCAGATACGCCGTCGCGGAGTGGGAGGCGTTGAGGATGCGCAGCTTCAGCGCCTCCCAGGGGGCGACGTCGCTCGTCATGATGGCGCCGGCGAGGTCCCACGCCGGCCGGCCGCCGGGGAAATGGTCCTCGATGACCCACTGTATGAAGGGCTCGCCGACGACCGGGACCTGATCGATGACGCCAAGGCCCGCCAGAGCCAGCTCCCTGACGTGATCTGTGGTCGCGGGCACGATCCGGTCGACCATGGTCGAGGGGAAGGTGACGTTCTCGTCGAGCTGCGCTCCGGCGACCTCGAAGGCCTGCTCGACCGCCCGGCGCAGCCTCACCCCGTTGGCCTGGAGATTGTCGCAGGAGACGATCGCGATCGGCCCGGCGCCAGCGCGCTGCCTGGCCAGCAGCCCGCGCACCAGCAGGCCGGGGATGCTCCTCGGGTCTGCCGTGCCGGTCAGCTCCGCCCGCAGGCGGTCGTCGACCAGCAACCGCCCGACCGGATCGAGCAGGTAGGCCTTTTCCGTCACGGTCAGGGTGACCACCCGGATGGCCGGGTCCGCGAGGCGGGCGACGACACCGAGCGGGTCGGACGCAGCGTGCCGCAGCTCCGCGAACGACCCGACGACCCGGGGGAAGGACCCCTCTCCCGAGATCGTGACGACGCTGTACAGGCGGTCCTGCCCGACGAGCCGGTCCAGGATCTCCCGGGAGCGCGGGGCGACGCCGAGGATGCCCCAGTCACCCCCTGCCGCAGCGATGGCTTCCTCGGTGTAGAGGGCCTGGTGGGCCCGGTGAAATGCCCCAAGGCCCAGGTGCAAGATGCCGGGACGGATCGCGTCCGGGCGGACCAGGGGTTTCGCCCGGGCCGGAATCTGACGCAGGGAACCGAGGCACAGCCCGGTCCGCGTTGTCACTGCCATGTCGGACCATCCGGGAAGGTGTGAAGTGGGCTGGTGGTCGGCACTGCGGCTCACCGGTCCAGTCGGAAGACGCGCTTGGGGAGGTTGTAGGCGAGGTCGACGATCGTTTCGGCGGCTTCGGCAGCGGGGAGGCGTTCCTCTGCGACGAGCCTGGCGAGGTGCGCGGCGTCGGCGCGCCTGGCGATGTCGTGGCGGACGGGGATGGAACAGAATGCCCGAGTGTCGTCGATGAAGCCAGCGGTGTTGTAGAACCCGGCCGTCTCGGTGACGGCGTCGCGGAACCGGCGCAGCCCGTCCGGGCTGTCCAGGAACCACCACGGGGCGCCAAGGTACAGCGTGGGGTAGACCCCGGCCAGCGGCGCCAGTTCCCGCGTGAACACGCTCTCGTCCAGGGTGAACAGCACCATCCGCAGCCGGGGGTCGTCGCCGTAGGCGTCCAGCAGCGGCCGGAGTGGCTCGACGAAGGTGGTGGCCCCGGGGATGTCCCCGCCGACGTCCCGGCCGTGGCGGGCGTACAGCGCCCGGTAGTGGTTGCGCCTGGAACCCGGGTGCAGCTGCATGACCAGGCCGTCCTCGCACGACATCCGGGCGAACTCGACCAGCATGCCGGCGCGGAACGCCTCGGCGTCCGCCGCGGTGGCGGTGCCGGCCAGCCCTCTGGCGTACAGGGCAGAGGCCTCGGTCTCCGACAGCACCAGGGTCTGGGCCGTCGGGTGCCCGTGATCGGAGGAGGTGGCCCCGGCCGCGATGAACGCTTCCCGGCGGGCCCGGAGCGCGGCGAGGAACCCGGGGTAGGTCAGCGTGTCCAGGCCGGTTATTTCTCCCAGCCGGGTGACGCGCTCCCGCCACCCCGGCCACTCGAAGTCGACCAGGTTGTCGGGCCGGTACGTCGTGATGACCCGCCCGCCGGGGCCACCCCACCCGTCTGCGGCCAGCTTCGCGTGGTGGCCCAGATCGTCGACGGGGGACTCGGTCGTCGCCATGACCTCGAGGTTGAACCTGGTGAACAGCGCGCGCGGCCGAAACTCCGGCAGGGCTAGGCGCTCACTGAGCGCGTCGTAGATTTCATCGGCGGTTTCGGGGCACAGCGGGGGTTCGATTCCGAAAATTTCAGTGAGGACGCCTTCGATCCAGGCCCGCGAGGGGGTACCGCGGAACAGGTACCAGTGCTCGGCCAGCCGCCTCCAGATGGCGCGCCCGTCGGTGGCGTACGGCGAGCCGTCAATCGTGGGAACGCCGAGTTCCGCCGGGCGAATGCCCTGGCTGAGCAGCATCCGGGTGACGTAGTGGTCCGGCACGACGATGAGCCGGGCCGGGTCGGGGAACGCCAGGTCGTCCGCGAGGATCGCGGGATCGACGTGCCCGTGCGGGCTGATGATGGGGAGGCTTTTCACCTGTCCGTACAGCTCCCGGGCGATGGCCCGCTGGGTTGGGTCAGCCGGGAAGAGCCGGTCGGAGGGGCTCACGAGGATGGCTCCTTGCGATCGTTGGTGACCGCGGTGGCCGGGGTGGTCGCCGCGGGTTGGGTTGATGAGAGGTCCAGCAGGTCGTTGACGCGCACCGGGCGCCCGGTGCGGAAGGACTCGTTGGCCGAGAGGCCGACGAGCAGCGCCCTCGCGCCGTCACGCTCGGTCGCGGAGCGGCCAAGCGCATCCGCCGGCAGGTCGCTGCCCGGGGCGGTCCCGGCCAGCAGCGCTTCGAGCATCCGGCGGTCGGCTCCGCCGTGGCCCTCTCTCGCATACCCGCTGATCGTGACTTCGTGGGGTTTTTTCCAGAACGGGTGGACCGTCAGGCGGGCGTGACCCTCTTCGCCGGCCCCTGCTGGGGAGACGTGGTCGTTCTCGACCACGTCCAGTTCCAGGCGCCCGGCGCTGCCGTTGAACATCACCCGGTAGCCCTCCCAGGGGGAGTACGCGGTCAGGTGATAGCTCATGGAAGCACCGCTGGCGTACCGCACGAGCACGGCCATGTCGTCCTCGATGTCGACCCCGGGGGCAAATACGTTTTGGTCACGATGATAATTGTCGATATGTTCGGCATTGAGGTAGAGGCTGGCCAGTTGCGGGCGCTCTGCCATGTGCAGGGCGAATGGGTCGTCGAGCGCGGCTGCCGACCGGTGGGCCCGCGCGTAGGGGCGGGCGGTTCCGTGGTGACCGCCGGCCTGATCGCCGTAGAAGAACAGCCGTCCCATCGCGAACACCTCGACCGGCTCATCCGCGAGCCACCAGTTGACCAGGTCGAAGTGGTGGCTGGCCTTGTGCACCATCAGGCCACCGCTGTTCGCCCTGTTCCGGTGCCATCTGCGGAAGTAGTCCGCCCCGTGGCGGACGTCGAGCAGCCACTCGAAGTGCACCGAGCCGATCTCGCCGATCTCGCCGCTGGCCAGCACCCGCTTGACCGCCTCATGGACCGGGTTGTACCGGTAGTTGAAGGTCACGACCACCCGGCGGTCGGTGCGGTCGACCGCGTCGAGGATGCGCCGGCAGCGCGTCGCGTCGATGGTCATCGGCTTCTCGGTCAGGACGTCGCAGCCCGCCTCGACCGCCGCGACGATGTACTCGTCGTGGAACCGGTCCACCGTGGTTACGATGACCGTTTCGACCTGTTCTGTGGTGAGCATTTCGACAAACCGGTCGGCGGGGTACATCGGTACCGGGGGGACGCCGAGGTCCGCCAGCCAGGCGTTGTGGGTGGCCATGCGGACCGGGTTGGGATCCGCGAGGGCGACGAGGTGGGCTGTTTCCGTGTGATCGACAGCGACGGCTCGCGCGAACAGCTCCGCTCTCGCGCCGGTGCCGACGATGGCGTACCTGCGTCGGCGGTCGGATGCGTCGGGCATGTCCGTCCCTTTCCGCTTTGATCTTGGGTTTGCCATATCACGATACTGCAAAGGTTTGCAGTGAACTATGGTCATGCACCGTCGTCTCGTCAACGGTCAATCCACGAGGAGGTTGTATTGTCCCGTTTTGGACTTAGTTAAGAATGCTGTCGTTATGCGTTGGAGACACATGCGGCGTTGACACTGGCGCAACCGTTTGCATTAATGTCTTCCACCTGGCGAGACGGGTGTCACATTGGGCCTGTTCTCGCCGACGGTTGGGACTGGAAGGCCCAGCCAACCCACGGTCCTGACGCATCACCGTCCGGACCGTCGACGGCGGAAGGGAGGGCAGGGATGCCAGCCACGATTCGGGATGTCGCGAAAGCGTCGGGCGTGCACGTTTCGACGGTCTCGCGGGCATTCTCGTCGCCGCACCTTGTCAACTCCGACACCCGCAGCCGTGTGCTCGCAGTTGCGGAGAGTTTGGGATACCGGCCGAACCGGGCCGCAAGGGCGCTGATCACCGGCCGGACGCACAACATCGGCCTGATCGTCGCTGACATCGCCAACCCGTTCTTCCCACCGCTGATCAAGGCAGCCGAGTCCCAGGCCAGAAACCGCGATTACTACGTCTTCGTTGCCGACACCAACGAGGACGCGGTGACCGAGGAGGAGCTGGTCCAGGCCTTGGCCAAGCAGGTCGACGGGGTGCTGCTGTGCAGCCCTCGCATGAGCAACGACCTGATCGAGCAATTGAGCCGTGAAGTGCCAGTCGTGGTGGTCAACCGACTGATCGAGAGCATCCCGGCGGTGGTGATGGACGTCGCGCAGGGCGCGCGAACGGCCATCGAGCACCTGGTCGGGCTGGGACACTGCGATCTGGCGCTGCTTGGTGGGCCGCGGGGCTCCTGGACTGGTCGGGAGATCCGTCGATCCGCGATCGCTACCGCTCGGGCGGTAGGCGTCAATCTGACCGTTCTCGGTCCCAATCAACCAACTGAAGTGGCTGGCGCGGCGGCGGTCGAGACGATCTGCCGTTCCGGCGTGACCGGCGTGCTGGCCTATAACGACCTAATGGCAATCGGCGTGCTCGAAGGTCTTCATAATCGGGGAATTCGAGTACCTGAGGAAGTCAGTGTCGTCGGCATCGACGACATCGCGCTCAGCCGGTTGGTCCGTCCCAAACTGACCACGGTCGCCACACCAACGGCGGCCGCGGGCCGGACGGCTGTCGACATGCTGCTGCAGCAGCGTGCCGAAGACCGTCGTACTACCGCGCAGGTAACGCTCCATACCGAATTGGTTGTTCGCGATTCAACCGGACCGGGTCCTCGGGCGACCGTGGAACCGCCCAGCGCGACCGCACGTGGCAAGGTCGCGTCCTATGCCAAGGAGTGAACCAAGGATGCATTTCCGCACGTCTTCACCGGTACAACCCGGCCGCCGGCTGCGTCGCACGCTCATGTGCGCGACGCTGGCCGCCGCTGTCGCCCTTCCGCTGGCCCTGACCGGCTGTGGTAGCGACGAGGATTCGTCCGCCGACTCCGATAAGCCCGTCGAACTGTCGATCATGTGGTGGGGTGGCGAGGCCCGAGCCAAGCTGACCGAGCAGGTGCTCGATCTTTACACCAAGAAGCACCCGAACGTCACCTTCAAGAAGACCTGGCAGGCCAACCAGGGATACAACGAGAAGCTCGCGACCCTGATCGCCGGCAACTCGACCCCGGACATCTTCCAGATCGATGACAACTACCTCACCGAGTACGCCAGCAAGGGCGTGACCCTCGACCTGACCAAGTACAAGAGCAACAAGAAGCTCGACGTCTCGAAGTTCCCGGAGAGCCTCTGGAAGTACGGGGTCGTCAACAACAAGCTGTCGGCGGTCGCGCTGGCGGAGAACACCCAGTGCCTGGTCTACAACAAGACCCAGCTGGAGAAGGCCAGCGTCGCCCTGCCGACGACCGGCCAGTCCTGGGAGGACCACATCTCCTGGGCGAAGACGGCGACTGACGCTATCAAGATCCCCGGAACGATGGACCCGAGCGCTGACTACAAGGCGTTCTGGATCTGGCTGCGCCAGCAGGGCAAGGACCTCTACCAGGGCGACGACCTCGGCTTTGGCACTGAGGACGTCACCAAGTGGTTCGAGCTGTGGAAGGGTGCCCGCGACCAGGGTGCCACCCCGACGGCCGACGTGATCCACCAGGGGAACGCCAGTTCCGTCACCAGCCAGCTCGTTGTCACCGGCAAGGCCCTGACTTCCTGGGTCTGGTGCAACCAGCTGCCAGAGCTCGCGAAGAACACCAAGGACA